>JAZUKU010000101.1:0-5665 GCA_045643485.1 Treponema sp.
CTCTTTTTGTTTGCAGACGGTGCGCGTTTAGGCTATGCACTCGGCTCAGAAGAAAACAATCTTTCGTTAAGCGATATGGCTAAGCTTACAGACATGTTTACAATAGGCGGAACAAAATGCGGTGCGATGTTTGGCGAAGCACTTGTTATTTCAAACCCGCTGCTTCAGACAGACTTTAGAAGCTACATTAAGCAGAATGGCGCAATGCTTGCAAAAGGATGGCTTCTTGGCCTTCAGTTCTACACGCTTTTTAAAGACGGACTGTATTTTAAAGTAACAAAAAAAGCAGATGAACTTGCAATGAAAATACGTGATGCGTTCCACAAAAAAGGCATACGCTCATTCATAGAAAGCCCTACGAACCAGCAGTTTGTTATTGTAGACAAAGCACAAAAGGCAAAGCTTGCACAGAATTTTATTTTTGAAGAAGAAGCAGTTTTTGATAATGAACATGATGTAATCCGCTTCTGTACAGGATGGAATTCAACTGATGCAGAAGTAGATGCTCTTGTAAAGGAAATCAGTTTACTGTAAACAAATATTCCTGTTCGCTTTCCTTGCCTTCCTGGAAAATAACGCTTAATGTTTTTGCATCAATATCGTAAAGGCAGGAATGTTTTGTAAACCAGTCAGTCCAGTTACGCTTCCATTTTGTACTCTTTGCAACATCAACATAATATTCTTCAAGAATGTCCTGAGGTGTTTCTGGAGTAAGAACTACATTTTTTTTCTTGTATGTTTCGCCAAAGAAGTCTGAATACCAGCGCGGGTAGCAGTTAAGGTCATATATCTGCGAAAGATATAAATCCTTCAGCAAAGTCCTGCAGTCAGCTTTTGTATTCAAACTGTCGTAGCGTTCTTTGATTATGTCGTAACGCTCAATGCCCTGAGCACTTGGAGTGTAATAATCGAGACAGACAAAATAATTTGTCATAATGTAATTTTCCGTAACAACCATTTTGTCATCAATGAATTCAATAACAACAGTTTTGTCTTTATCAGAAACAAGGTAATGGAAATTCCAGATTTGTGTACCGACAATATTATGGCTTTGCAGTAATTCAATTGCATTGTCTACGGAACTTGCGTTATCAAGAATATATCGTATTACAGCAAAGTCATAAATTATTTCTGCACCGGGATTTGATTCCTTTAAGTTTGATAAATCATTTGGAACAATATTTATGTTTGCAGTAACACCACATTCGTTGATTCCGTCTACGGTTAAGAAAGGAATATTCTGTGTTTCGCCTTTATGACCCTTGAAAAGAAAAACAGGAACTGTTGTTGGCATTACATCAGAAACACCAACACTTGCGTAACGGCCGTTTTTTGCAGGAACATGAATTATGTATTCAGCTGCATTTGAGTAATACATATCATAATTCCTGCCGTGATAATTTCCTTTTCTAAAACTTGAGCAACCGTAGCCCAATAATTTTTTCGGAAACTTTTTGTAATCCTGACCAATTTCAATCATTCTGGACCAGTCATATTCATCAAAAGTAATTTCGTAAACATAATCCTGAATGTTTGTTGGATCGGAATATATAAAATTATTTTCTGATTTACATGATAAAAAGAAAAGTGTAATGAGGACAAATAAAGCTGCAGGTGTTTTTTTCATATATTCATTATATAATAATTAAATAGAAAAGAAAGTAAAAATAACTTTATTTTACTGATATTCAATATGTAGAAATGAGTTATTAAATATTCTATAATTTTCATAAAAAGGAAGTGAAAATGGATTTTGAATTAGATCTGGATTTAAAAGAAAACCCTTGTATCTATACAATTTTTGGCATTCTTGAATTCAGTAATATTTATATTTACATTGTACATCTTATAAGAATATGTAAGGAAACCGGCGGAATCTTAATGAATGAAAAGGCAACGCTGCTTGATAAGATGTCTCCGTTTTTTGAAGTAATTGTCATTCTCAGCGTTTTGTGGACAGGTTATCTTTATCTTAAACACAAGAAGTATGCATTTTATATTTATTACATTCAGTTTTTGCCAAGATTGATTTATAAGATTCCAACTTTGGGAATATTGTTCCATCTTGAACATATTATTCCTGATCACGGAGCAGTTAATCTGGTAAAAGTAAGCTGTATTATTCTTGACCTTGTTCGTTTAATTTTTACAATTAAAATACATTATAATAACCAGACATATGTGTAATATATAGAAAATAAAAGTAAAAAATTCTTAAAATAAATTGAAGTTTTAAAAAAATGTATTAAAATTATAAATGAACCGTAAGTTAATATCTGGTGCTGAAAATGAAAAAAAGGTTATTTATTCTATTTGCCGTTTTACAGGCATCATTTGTATTTGCTCAAAACAGGTATATTTCGTCTGACGGTATATTCATTTACAATTTTAACGAAGATTTTACAAAATACGAATGTTCAGCATACGATGATCCGGAATACTTTTTTTCTGAAAGGGAAGTTCTGCATGAAGTTGACAGCAGGATTGTGTATTGGACGATAGAAGACATAAAATACATTTTTTTAAATGCAGATGATTACTTTATTTTACGCAATAACGACAAGCAGTTCACGTTCGTAAAGGATTTTGAACAATACTGGCAGGAAACAAAGGAAAAGCTTGGTTTTTATGAAGCAACTTCTGAGAAAAAAATTCAGCGAACAAGATACGATGCATATAACTTATTGTATTTAAATTTTGAACCGTGGATTTCTGATTCAGAATACGGCGGAATTGAAGACAGTATAACTATTGAAACAGAAAAGAATATAAAGAAATTCAGAATATTAAACGGTTATGTAAGTTTTGATTATCCTGAATACTTTGAGCATTTTAACAGAGTCAAACTGATTTTTGTTTACGATGAAGAAAATAATTTTATAGATTATTTTGAAATTGAAGACAGCAGTGAAATACAGACATTTGAATTTGAAGAAGAACTTTCTTATGTTCGTTTTGAAATAGAAGATGTTTATGACGGTACGGTATATGATGATACCGCCATTTCGTTGATTCAGTGTTTTTAAAAAAGTAATATTTCTGCAATACATCCGCGAGTTTTCTATATAACTTTATATTACCATTAATTCTTCAATAAATGACCATTTATGACTCATAAAAACGGTAAATTCTCTTTATTAAAAAATGAATTGAAAGTAGTTTGTAATAAAAGAGGATTTAGTTTATGAAAAGAATTATTCTATTAATGTTATGTGTATGCTGCCTTACTGCATGTACTACGACTTCAAAAAAGTGGGTTAACTCAAATATTGCAGGCAGTTATTCCAGAAAACAGCCATCGTTGAAAGATGATTTCTATCAGTCTGTAAATTATGAATGGCTTAAGGAACACAAGACTCTTCCAGAAAACAGGGAAGGTTATTCCTTGTTTGATGATGCAAGCGATAAAGCTCATGAAGAACTTTTGTCAATGCTGACAGATTCAGAATGTTTTTCGCATGAAGAAGAGCTTGTTAAAATTTTATACAACCAGTTGATTGATGAAAAAACAAGAAATGAACTTGGAACAAAACCACTACAGAAAATTCTTAACAAATACAAAAATATTTCTACAGTAGAAGAACTGTGGCAGACAGCATATGCAGAAGATATGCCTGATTGTTTACCGCAATTATTTTCGTGGTATTCAACAAATTACATAAACGCAAACATATTCTCACCAACAGTATTTCCAGTATACGTATTTGGAGATCTGAAATATTACGGAAAAGAAGATACTGAAGAAAGCCAGGAGCATTTTGCTATTTCAAAAAACTATTATAAAACAATGCTTGTAAGATGCGGCTGGACTGGAGAAGAAGCAGAAGCTGATGTGCAGAAAGCTTTTGAGTTTGAAAAAAAACTAACTGAAGGAGCTTATGTTGACGAAAGTACTTACTCAGGAAATACAATGATTTACAGGAAAGAAAGTTTTTCTTATGAATTTCCTAATCTTCCGTTTTTTGAAATTATTGAAAATAAAGGCGGTGAGTACAGGTCAATACAATTGAGCAACATAAAGGCTTTCAGAAATTATAATAAATATTTTGTACAGGAAAATATTGAAGAATTAAAGCTTCTTACAATGCTTATATGTATTGATACTTTTTCATATTATCTTGATACAGAAACAATGAAATTCAATATCAAGACAAGTATGCAGCATAGAAAAGTAAATGTATTTCCTTCAGAAGAAGAAATTGCTTTTACAGGAATGAATGTTTTTGAAGAAGCTCTAAGTATTGCATGGCTTAAAAGATATTTTTCTGAGCAGACAAAAAAAGAAGTTACAGAACTGACAGGAAAAATTATCAGTAAGTATGAAAACAGATTTAATAATGCAGACTGGATAAGGGATCGTACAAAGAAAAATGCACTCGATAAGCTTAATAATATTCATTATTTTATTGGATATGCGTTCTTAAATGATTACACCGATTTTGAGCTGAATGATTCTTCTGCAGAAGAAGACCTTTTAAGCAATGTAATTAAAATATTAAAAAATAAGGAACAGCTTGATTTTAAATATACAGCAGGCTTTAACAATAACGATTGTTGGATGAGCTTTACTCCTTTAACAAACAATGCATGTTATATACCTCAAAACAATTCCATAAATATTTGTGCAGCATTAGTAAACGGAGTCTTCTATGACTCAAGCTGGTCTTTTGAAAAAAATCTTGCAACAATAGGAAGCGTAATTGCTCATGAAATTACACATTGCTTTGATGTAAACGGATGCAACTATGATAAAGACGGTAATAACATAAACTGGTGGGATTCTGATAATTATCAGACACTTGTAGAAAAGTCCAGGATATTTGCAGAAGCTTCACTGGAACAGGATGTAGTTGAAGCAACAATTTTCCCTTATGGATATTGGGGTGAAGTTACAGCTGATGAAGGTGCAATGGCAGTTCTTCTTGATATTGCCAAGGACATACCTGATTTTAATTACGATGAATTCTTTAGAAGTTATGCTCAACTTTGGCGTAAGGTATATGAACCAAGTGTTATGGAATATGTAATTCACAATGATGTTCATCCTGCTGCTTACATACGTGTTAATTATATACTTCAGCAGTTTGAAGAATTCTATGAAACATACGACATTAAAGAAAGCGACGGAATGTATCTCAAGCCGGAAGAACGTTATAAGGTTTGGTAAAAATCAGCAATACACCTGCGGACAGTTGAACTGCGGATGTGTGTAAATGCCAAAGTCAGTGTTGTAAACAAGACGCAGGTTTTCTTTCGTAAGAAGTTCATGTGGAGAGCCGCTAAGTAAAAGCTGGCTGTCTGACAGCGGATTTATTCTGCTAAGCAAAAGAAGCTTGTCTGCAAAGCGTGAAGCTGTATTAATGTCGTGAATGGAAATCAAAATGCCCGGATATTTTTTTTGCGAATCATTGCTGAATGAATATCCGTTTGTGGCAATGTTTTTTAAAAGTGAAAGAAGTTCATTCTGATAAGAAAAGTCCAGGTTTGCAACAGGTTCATCAAGTAAAAGAAAATCCGGTTCCTGTGCAAGACAGCGTGCTATTCTTACTTTTTGATATTCTCCGCCAGAAAGTGAATATACGCTGCGGTCTTTAAGAGAGTCAAGTTTTAAAAGAGAAATTACTTCTTTAACAACAGCGTAATCGCTCTGCGAATAAATGCCTGT
>JAZUKU010000102.1:0-3289 GCA_045643485.1 Treponema sp.
TTTGAAATTTTTTCTGACATAATGTCCCCCTGAATGCCTATGTCTTTTTGTGATGCCGTATTTAAACTAACGACCGTTAGTTTTATTTTATAGCAGGAATTTGTGTTTGTAAACACTTGTAGGCTTTTCTTTTAAAAACAAATTCTGTACTTAAATTTTTGCTTTAGCGCATTCAGTAAGAATTGAATGTATGTTCTGCGGAATCAGCTGAATTTGAAAATTCTAACAGTCGTTCAAATTTTAACAAAATCGCTGGTAAAATGATAATTGTTGAGGAACAGACATTTTGCGGACGGGTAGTTAAACGATTAACTATATTAAACGATTAACTAACGTTGAGCGGTACCTTTAAATTTTTCAATCAGCTAATTGTATGAATGAAGTTTTTGTAAGAAATTATAGAATAATTGCGTTATTTTATAGTAATATAGCGATATTTTCAGACAAATTCATTGTATTTAACAAAGCTCAAATGTATAATTTCATTAAGTTTAACAAAAATTATGAAAATGTCATTTTTGTTAAGGCAATAAAAAAAGTAGAAAGTTTTTTAAGAGGATCAATATGGAACAGACACTGCCAAAAATGCTTCGTCATAGTGCAGAAAAATGGCCTGAACTTAACGCACAATATTCCCGCACAAAGAAAGGTGATTTCATTCCTACAAATTATCATGACTTTTATCAGAAAGCATTGGACTGTGCAGGCGGACTTTTGACTCTTGGTGCAAAGCGTGGAAGCCGTATTGGTTTGATAAGCGACAATCGTGCTGAATGGGAACAGGCTGACATGGGCCTTTTGATAATCGGAGCAATTGATACTCCGCGCGGTTGTGATGCTACTGAAAAAGATCTTTCATATATTCTTTCGTTTGCAGAATGTACTATTGTAATTGCAGAAAATACTTCTCAGGTACGCAAGATTCTTTCTGTTAAAGATTCGCTTCCTCTTGTTGAAAAAATAATTTGTTTCGATCCTATTGGTGAAGCAGAGCAGTCTTCTGCTGACGAAAAAAATGTTACGCTCTATCAGTTTACACAGCTTGTTGAAATGGGACATCAGTTCAGAATAGACAATCCTGATTTTGTTGAAGCAGAACTTGATAAAGGCCAGTGGGATGATTTGTGCTCAATTATTTTTACAAGCGGCACAACTGGTACACCAAAAGGCGTAATGCTTACTCACGGAAATTTCCTTACTCAGCTTGATGAACTTCAGGAACGCATTTACCTTAACCCAGGCGAAAAGGCTTTGTGTGTTTTACCTGTATGGCATGCGTTCCAGCGTGTTTGCGAATACGTAATTATTATTCAGGGAGCTGCAATCTGTTACAGTAAGCCGATTGGTTCAGTTCTTCTTGCTGACCTTCAGAAACTTAATCCAAATGTACTGCCTGCTGTTCCGCGTGTATTCGAAGCTGTTTACGACGGCATCTGGCGTAAAATGAGAAAGACTGGCGGTGTTGTATATGCACTGTTCCGCTTCTTCCTGAATGTTTCTCTTCTTCGTTGTTCAATAGACAGAAAGTTACGCAGAAAGAATGCGCGCTTTGGAAATGACTGGCTTGGATTCTGGTGGCCTGTTCTTGTATTACCGTGGCTTCTTTTGTGGCCGCTTCAGCTTTTGGGAAAACTTCTTGTGTTCAGAAAAATCAAGGCAATGCTTGGCAAAAACTTCCGCGCTGGTGTTGCCGGAGGTGGTGCTTATCCGCCTGCAATTGATAAATTCTTCTGGGCATGCGGCATTAAGGTTGTTGAAGGTTACGGCTTAACTGAAACTGCTCCTGTTGTTTCTGTTCGTCCAATAGCATGTCCTGTTCTTGGAAACGTTGGAACTCCTTTGCGTGGTGTTGAAGTACGTATTGTTGATGACGACGGATTTGTTCTTGGCAAGTGTAAGAAAGGTTCCGTTCAGGTACGCGGCGGTATTGTAATGAAAGGCTATTATAAGCGTGAAGACCTTACTGCTAAAGTAATGACACCGGACGGTTGGTTTGACACAGGCGACATTGGTATGCTTACTGTTGACGGAGAGCTTGTTCTTCGCGGCCGTAAAAAAGATACAATCGTTCTTCTTGGCGGAGAAAACGTAGAACCGCTTCCACTTGAAATGAAAATAAATACTTCTCGCTTTATTGCAACTTCATGCGTTGTAGGTCAGGATCAGCGTTACCTTGGCGCATTGATTTTACCTAGCGAAGAAGACATAAAATCTTACGCATCAGAAAACAATCTTCCTTACAAAGATTACGACGAACTTGTTCATTCAGAAGCTGTTTACAAATTGCTTGATGCTGAAATTCAGGAACGCATTAATCCTAAGAACGGCTTCAAGTCATTCGAAAGGGTAAACCGTTTTGCAATTATCACAAAGCCGTTTGAAGTTGGCGTTGAATTAAGTGCCAAGCAGGAAATGATGCGCTATCGAATTTCCGAACAGTACAAAAAACTCATCGACGGTATTTTTAAAGAGTAAGCTGTTAAATAAATAATTTATTTGTTTATCCTCATTCGTGTTATAATCAGGTTATAATATATTAAGATGAAAAAAATATTCTTTGTGTTTGCATTATTAGTAAATATCTCTTTTAGTTGGTCAATCGAAAGTTTTGTTAATAAAAAATATTATTATACTTCAGAAGAAGGAAGTGTAATTGTACGTCATGAAGAAATTGATTTTGGAAATCAAACTGAAAAAGGAAGACTTTTAGAAGTAAATGGTTTTGGTTTGTTCGATGGAGATAATAATGCGTATTTGCTTTTTCATTATACAGATGAAGAAAAGGAATTTCTTACCCTCGCTAAAAATTATAATGGAAAAAAATACAGTGATTGGGAAATGCCATATGCTGTTGTTAAGTCGGATGAATATACAGTATGTCCAAGCCTTGTTGGTATGAACGTAATTAAAGCAGAATCATTTGTAACTGAAAAAGACGGAAATGTAGCTACAATTGATTTTGTTCCTGAAAAATTTAACGTAACAGATATTCCCTGGGCTGTTTCAAACAAAAGTAATAATAAAGTTATCTATCTTAATTTCGAAACAAACAGAATCCCATTTTGCAAATACAGAATGGTTGAAGAATTATTTATTTTAAACGGTTTTCTTAAATCTGACAAAACATATCTTTATAAGCAAAACGCGCGGGCAAAAGAAATTAAAATTACTTACGATGATATATCTGAGTTATATACGTTGAATGATTCTGGAAATTATCAGGTTGTAAAGTTACCAAAGGCAATTAACCCTTTGGATGAAACGATAGTAAAATTAGAAATTGTATCTT
>JAZUKU010000103.1:0-3772 GCA_045643485.1 Treponema sp.
CGAAATTATTGTCTTTTCCTTTTCCTTAACTTCTGTTGATGCTTCTTCAAGAGTTTCTTCAAGATTGCGGTGAAGGTTAACATAAATAAGAAGAATTGAGAAAGTCATGCCGCTGTTAACAAGACTGATTCCGTAAAGGAAAAGCTGTATGATTACAGTTGAAATTGGAAGAAGCGCGAATGTAATGAAAGTAAGAAATGCGCCTTTTCTGAAATGCTTTTTGTTTATGAACAGAATGAGCGAACTGTCTAAATAGAAAAGTATATCAAAGAAAAATGAGACGTAATTATATTTTCCGCGAAGGTAATAATTGTCTGGTGTAATTTCGTAATAGAATCCGGTAAACGGTGAAATAAAGACACCAATGAGGTAAATGATTGAAAGAATTTTTCCTGTTCTGATAAACCACGGACTTATTTTTATAGGCTGAAGGAATTCTTCAATATATTTCATGTAGAACATGAAGATAAACGGAACTGAAAAATAATAAATAAATGTAAACACAGGAAGGACAATTGTTTTCCACTTAGGATATGTTCCTTCGCTTAGCCAGTTTGCCAGATCTCCCAAATCAAAGAAGATAAGGAAAATACAAATGAGGACAAGATTTTTTGTGGCTTTATTTGTTTTGATTGACGGGAGAAGGGCTGCGAGCATGACAAGACTTATAAGACAATTGTAAAAATCGAGACCAGAATTGAGTATGTTTGTTATCTCTCTGTCAAAACTCATCTATTTATAAACTCCACAACATTTAATTATATCACAAATTAAGTATATATAAAGAAAATTCTTTTTTTACAAAATTGCATTTTTTGTCAAATAATAGGCTCCGGTTTTGAGGTAAAAAAGATGCGGAGGTTCAGCTTTATGTATGCACATATTTCCCGCACGTAATTATGGGGAATGTAGACTGGCGGACATGAAGCAGATATTCCCTTTATGTTTTTGAAACCCATTCTTTTTGCAAGACGTTCTGCTCTGGCAAGATGAAAACGGCTTGTTATTATTACGATTCTGCTTTCAAGAATCTGATCTTTAAGGACATTCATTGACTGGGACAGGAGTTCGCAGCTGTATTCAAAATTCTGGATTGTATCTTCTGCCCTGTCTTCAAGAAGAATGCGCTCTTTTTCGATGCCTCTTTTGATGAGCTGGTTTTTGATTTCCGGAGCTTCTGCGTATGGCAGCCAGTGTAGTGTTCCTCCTGTTACAACGCAGACTGCATTTTTGTGTTCGTTAAGGTATGCTGCAGTTTTATCTACACGCGATAATACTGATTTGGGAAGTACACCGTCTTTGCTTATACCGCCGCCAAGCAGGATTACGTAATCTGCTTCTTCGGAAAGTGATGCTGTTTCCGGTGTAAGGATGAAAAACAGATTTACTGCAGAAATAACGGTTCCCGCAATCAATACTGTACTTACGATAATCTTTACTTTGCGTGAAAATGTTTTCCAGAAAGAGTGTCCTGTTTTTTTTCTGTATACGGAAAGGAATATGAGGTAACCGCCGAGTGCCGTCCATATATGCGTAAAAGAAAATAAATTGTCTAGAAAAGTACCCGGGTTTATGCAGATTAAAATTACATCGTAACTTATAAAAAGCAATCCCGCTGCGAACAGTAGAATATTCATTAGTATATTATACCGCAATTAGTTTTATTTTGAGAACACAAATACGTTCCAGCTTAACGGCTGTATCTTTGCATTTGCAATTCCGTCTTTTATGCTGCATGAAGAATTAACTGACGGTTTGTTCCAGTCTTTGCCGTATTCGCTTTTCAAGTCAAAATCTTTGCTGAACATTTCGTAGTGAGTACATTTTGTGTAGCCTTCAAAACCGCGGATGTCCAGGTCCAGAGGATATTCTTCTGTCTGATTTCTGTTGATTACGAAAACAGTAAGCTGTTCTTTTTCTTTGTTCCATGCACATGCACTGTCTATGTAATTAACGTTGTTCTTTCCGGTGTACTGTGAAGTGTCATCAATTGCGTAACCGCTCATGTCGAATGTTGGTGATTCTACAGTTACCTGCATTGATGTTCCCTTAGCATATTCAAAAAGCTGAAGGAATGCATAACGTGTTGCAGGAATCCATACGTGTTCGCGGTTAGAAGCAACAAGAGACTGAAGTCCTCCTGTCATACAGCTTAACTTTACTCTGTCAGCATGACGCAGTATTGCAAGCTGAATTGAAGTCATGGAAAGAAGCTTTACCATATCTCCACCAGGAAAATCTCTTGCAGGCATATTGTCAGGATCGTGAAGAATGTATTTTCTTTCCGGATCAAATTTGTAATGAACACGTGCCATGTTGTACTGACCGTAGCCAGGGTTGAGCGGACTGAACGGTCGTTCGAATGCACCGTATTCATCAAAAGAAATATTTACTTTTCTTGGAGAACGGTGCTTAGCCTGAATGTAATCAAGCATTGCTGTTTCCGTATTGATGAAATCTTCGTAATAAAGTGAACCGCCGAGCAAAGAAAGAATGTCGCCCGGTTTTGCTGAATGGTAATGATGGAGTGCAAGATAATCTACTGTATCGTAACACTGGTCCATTACTTTTTCTTCCCACTCTGGATAATGGTCCATGAACGAAGCAGATGAAGCACATGCAACAGTTTCAATTGATTCGTCAATCCATTTCATTGCTTTTGATGCTTCATGACATAAGTTGCCGTAACCAACAGGATTTTTTTCCCAGGAGCCAAGCTGCCAGTGTCCGTCCATTTCGTTGCCAAGACACCATGTCTTAACGCCGTATGGTTTTTCGTGACCGTTTTTTCTTCGCAAGTCAGACCAGTAAGTGCCGCCTTCGTGATTTGTATATTCAACGCAGTCCATTGCATCCTGAAGCGTTCCTGTTCCAAGATTTACTGTATATATTGCAGAAGAATTTACTTTTTCTGCCCACTGAAGATATTCGTCGTGACCAACGTCATTCGGTATGTACTGGTGCCATGCCGGATCAAGATGAACTTTTCTGTTTTCCTTAGGACCGATTGAATCTTTCCATTGCCATGCTGAAACAAAATTGCCTCCAGGTAAGCGGATTGCAGGAAGATTTGTTTCTTTAAGCGAATCCATAACGTCTTTCCTGAAGCCCTGTTCGTCTGCTGTCGGGTGCTTTGGGTTGTACATGAAACCGTTTACCATATTGCCTATTGGTTCAAGAAATGCAGAATAAAGTCTGCTGGAAATTTCACCTATTGCAAATTTAGGGTGAACTGTAATGCGTGGATTGCTCATCTTATTCCTCCAGTTTTGTTAATGCCATTTTACCACGCACATATTTGTTTGGATATAATCAATTATGATGAGAATGTTTCTTTTTCAGAATTTATTTCTTACTGGCAAGGGATGTTTCTACAAGCTGCCTGAGTGTTTTTGCGTTTCGTGCGCCTTTTCCTTTTGGGTGATTGTTGAAGAAAACCTGTGTCTTTTTTTTCTTCTGAAGCTGCTCGACAATTACCGGTTCAAATTTTGTAAGTTCTTCATCGGAATAATCGTAATCGTAACGGGCACTTCCATTGCTGTCTTGAATGTTACCGGAAGAACTGTTGTCTGCGTACCATGCATTTTGGTTGCGGCCGTGCATTCTTACGTAAAACTGCTGGCTGTTTTGCGCGCTCGAACTGTTAGTCTGGTTTAGAAGTGTTCCCGGCAGATACTTAAGCTCAGGCATATCGCAGAAAGCAAGACTTGCGTTAAGTTTGTAAAGTCCTTCGAAAACAGAATCACGTATCCATTCGCGGTGACGGAATTCA
>JAZUKU010000104.1:0-33832 GCA_045643485.1 Treponema sp.
GTTATTGCTTCAATGTCACGCATCAAAGCCTTATATTCTTCGGAACTCCTGTCGTTAAGACCTTTCTGCAAGTCAAAAGGAGTTGCCTGTGTTCTGAAACCGTCATACCAGTGTTCATACTGCGCATCATTGTTCTTTAACTTCATTGGTGCATTCCAGTGCCAGCAGCAGCTTACAAGACCCCCTTCCTTCCACCATTTGATTGCATTGTTCTCTACAAAACTTTTTGTTCCGTTCTGAACTCTTGTCGGACTGAAATCTATCAAGTCTATTCCAAGAACGGCCGGATATTTTTCAAGAACTTTGTTAAGTGCCTTTATTTCAGGAGCAGCCCTGTCGTAAATCTGCTGACCGCTTAATATTCCCTTACCCTGCATGTCTACAAGATAACTTAATACACGCTTTGTATTTTCAGTAGCATTTTCGTTTACAGGAAGCTTTGAAGGCTTTACAAGTTCGGCATCAGATTCTTCTGCTGCAATAACTTCAATGAAATCAAGATAGAATCCACCTTTTAGTGACTGCACGTAAAAAATATTCGTCCCTTTTGTAAAATGAAACAAACCGTTCATTAAAACATCTTCAAACCAGTCGTTAGACTCAATACGCTGGCTTGAAGCAAGAATATTTCCGCTTTCATTTTCCAGTTCAATCTGTACAGCCCTGTATTTTTCCGGAAAAGGATTGCCTTCTTCGTCATAATCGCGCTTGTTCAGTACATTCAGTGAAATAAGATAATCACCTTCTTCAGGAATATCAGCTTCAACTTCAGCCATATTCAATTCCCTTACAGGAAAGAATACGCATGTATTATTAAAGCCGCTTCCTTCTCCGGAAACGATTTTTGTTCCGTAAAGCCCGCAGTCTTCTGCTTCGATTTTAATTATTGTACCTGCAGCCTGATCCTGTGCAAAAACACTTAATGCTGCAAGTGAACACAATGTGAGGAAAACAATTAATTTCCTTTTCATAACAAACCCTTATCCGACTAAACCTGTACGTGTAATGCTTTCAGTAAAGTATTTCTGTGAGAAGATGTACAGTATAAGGATTGGCAGAACAACAACAAAACATGATGCTTCGAGAATGCTGTTCTGACTTAACGCCATGTCTTCAAGACTCATGTTCTGAGAAAGAAGCTGAAGCCTGTCCTGTAAAAGCGTTACGTTTACGGAAAGCGGATATTCATCAGTAAAGAACATTACGCTAAGGTAATAATCATTCCAGTGCCATACGATTGAAAAAAGCGTAATTACTATAACAATGCTTCCAACATTCGGGAGCATAATCTTCATGAATGTTTTCCAAGGACCGCATCCGTCTACAAATGCTGCTTCTTCAAGTTCAACCGGCATTCCCTTGAAGAACTGACGCGCCATGTAAATATAAAGGCCGCTTCTTATTCCAACACCAGTTGCACTCATAATCCAGAAAGGCCATTTTGTATTCAGTAGATTTATCGTAACCGCATCGCCATGATTGAACGGACGCAGCAGCTGCCCTATTCCAAAGAAATCAAAAAAGTGGAACCTTACGTAAAGCGGAATTATGATTGTGGAAGTAGGAACAATGATTGTAAAAATAAGGAATGAGAAAAGCAAATCGCGGTACTTGAAATTGAATCTTGCAAAACCGTAAGCAACCATAAGGCAAACAAACACCTGTATGATTACTGAAGGAATCAATATTTCAAGAGTCATTATGATTGAATCCTTAAACGCAAGCATTTCATCTGCAAGTACAAAGTTATTGAGTGTAAGCGTTCTTGGAATCCAGATAACTGTTGGATCAAGCCTGTCTATAGGATCACGGAATGCATTTGAAAGAAGGAACAGTACCGGATAAAGAAGTACGTATGACATGCCTATTAAAAACAATGCCCTCAAAATGGAAGTTGTAATCTTAAGTGCTTTTTCTGCAGTTTTTTTCTGACTGATATTTAATTTCATTTCGAGCCTCCTTAGTTCAAAGCCTTGTTGCTGGCACGGTTAAGGACAAGGTTAACAATCATGATTATTATCATGACTATTACGAAATACAGTATTGAAATTGTCGTTGAATATTCATAGCGTCCCTGGTTAACGTAATCAACAATCATTCGCATAATCTTGTTTGAATAATCGGTAAAGTAATCAATTATCGAATAAATTACCGCAAGAATAAGTGTCGGCGAAATAAGGACAAACGTTATTTTCCAGAAGATTTCCCACTGTGTTGCGCCTTCAATTTTTGCAGCTTCATACATGCTGTCCGGAATTGAATGAAGTGCTGAAAGAAGAAGCAGAATCTGAACACCGCTTCTCCAGGTCAAGTCAAATATCTGACCGACAGTTGTTGTAAGCACAGTTACAATCTTTGAAGGCATGCCTGCTCGTATAAGTATTTCAGTAAGGACACCAGTCTGGAACAAAGTGCTTTCCTGACCTGTACCAGTTGTAAGGACATTTTCCTGAAGGATTGTAATTACAACACCGCTTGAAATAATTACAGGAAGGAAGAAAATCGAACGCATAAGCGTACGTCCCTTAAAGTCACCGTGAAGGATAAGCGCAATGAAAAGACTGAAGAATACGATGATTGGTACCTGATAAACAATATTTCCTATTGAAGATACAATGTTTCTTGAAAAGTCAGGATCAACAGTAAATACTTCAAGATAATTTTCAAAGCCAATCCAGTCAAACTGAAGTCCGCTTGCAGTAATGTTGATTTTTGTAAACGTGTAGTAAATTGAATTTACAAGAGGTACTGCAAAGAAGCATACGAATCCTACAATCCACGGAGCTATGAATACCCAACCCCATCTTGCTTTCTTTTCTGTAAGGCTTGTTTTCTTCTGCTGTTTATTTTTAATAATGTTCTTCATAATCAGTTTTCCTCGCTTACAGAATATGTTTTATCTGTGTAATCAACTTCGACTGTTATTCCGTTTGAATATACAGTCCTGCTTCTCTTACCGTCAGTTGAATAATCAACGATTGTTTCGCCTCTTACTGAATTGAGTACATCAATTACTTCTTCGTAAACTTCAACTGAATCTTCAAAGAAATCGTCTTTGTAAACATTTACGAACCACTGCATTCTTGAATCGCGTATGTAATCAGAATGTTCTGCTATCAAAAGGCATGAAGGATCAGCGCCTGTTTCCAGAAGGGACAGTACATAATTCTTACGGATTGAATTCCTGTTCTGCGGCAGGTTACTGAACGGAATGTATCCCTTGAGCACCATCTGGTAGAACGGTACGGAATAATTTTCTATGTCATACATGCTGCTGCTCACTGGTAAATCACATGCGTAAGAAGTAAATGCAAGTGCATAATCATTTGGCTGGCTGAGCATTATCTTTCTTGACTCACTGCTTTCTTCAAGAAGAGTACGGAATGTTTCGGCAGCATAATTACGGCTTGTACCCTTCTTGCTGTCAAAGTCTGAACTTACTTCGTTGCCTATAGAATCAGGAGCAATGCCTATCTGGTAATCAGGATATTTCTTATCAAGAACAGTCATAAAGTTTCTGTATGCTTCAGCCGTTACGTTCGGACGCAGGATGTAATACGGATATGAATCAGCTGCATTCTTTTCGTCTGTAAATGTAGAAAGCCTGTAGTCAGGAACTTTTACAGCAGAGTGATTCATTGCATGATTTACTGTAAGTTCCTTAAGGTGCTTTATATCCTGTTTGTAAAGGTTTACGAAATCTGCACTTCCGTAGAACGGTATATTGTTTTCTTCAAGATATGAAAGTAATTTCTTAAACTCTTTATTACCGCCAAGTTCTTTTGAAGGGTTTGGCTTTTCCGGATATTCACCAAGGATTCCTCCGTTAATCCAGCCGTCGTACTTAACGATTATGTTTTCAATTCCGCGTGATTTATATTCTTCGATTACACTTCGAGCTTCTTCGAATGTAGTAAACGGTACATCCTGATTTACAGGAATACCTGCTTTAGGAAGCTTCTTTGTACTTGCACCGATGAAGTTTATTACTAAGGCAGGCTCTTCTTCCGTTGTTTCATACGGGAATTTATTCTGTTCAATAAGATAATCGCGGTATGTTTCTGCCATGCCTGCAAGATTATTTTTTTCTTCATCAAGGAATATGTATCTTACGGCAAATGTTTCATCTATATTTTCCGTAAGAGTTTTTTCAAAGATATTGATGCTTCTTGGCGTACCTGTTCTTTCACGGAATGAGAATGAATCAAAGTCACGGAGGATACATGACGAACTAACTGAATTAAAGTCTGTTACCTGACCGCTAGTTTCTGCATTGATTATTCCACGGGCAGCACTGCTTTCGATAACACTTATGAAACCGGCACCTTCGCGGCTCAAACCGAATACCGGCAATGATATTCTTTGCGTTACAGTCTTTTTCTTAACAGGTATGATTGAAGGATCCCTTCCGTAAACATACTGCTGGTACGGTGTAGCTGAACGCCTGTTGTTGAATTTGATTACAGCACCGCTTCCGTCCGGAACTAGAATAAAACCTTCTTCATCAGAATGTGCTGAACCGAAGTACGGATTAATTTCAATATCAAGTACTTTAAGAGGATTGTCCCTGTCTTCATCTTCTTCAATTTCATAAAGCGGTATGCTGAATAAGACTGAAGTTTCGTCAATTGTTACATCAAGCGGAATGTATATTCCTTCACGCACGAACATATGACCTAAACGGATACCATCATCAATTCTTTCAAACTGAAGGCCCTTTCGCTTAACTACGTTAACGTAAGAATTTGCAGGTCTGAAAGTACCGTTCTTATCCTTGGCACGAATGCTTAAAAGCGAAGGAAGTGCATTCTTTGTAAAACCGGAAGCAGTTTCGTCGCTTTCCCAGTCGAGTGGAGATGAATACCATACGTAACCTGTTGAATTGATGCGTACTGCTATTACCGCTTCCTTCTTTTCGTAATAAAGTGAAAGATTTGCATTCTTTGCCTGCTTTACAAAACCGGCTTCCTTCAGCTGTTCGTCAGACCAGTAAGCCTGGGAAGGTGTTTTTGCAAAAAGTGAAGCTGCTGTAAAGGCAATTACTGACAGTAAAATAATTTTCCTAATGCTCATTTTCTTCCCCCTACAGCCTCATTAATATTTCCTGGAATATAGTCTGAACAAATGAATACATCTGCGCAAACAGTGAAACAAACAGCAGCAGAATAAGTACAACTAAAACCATTCCAAGAATTGTCAGCAGTATTGAGCCTACTGTTTTCCAGAATGAATACTGATGTACAGCCTTGATTGCAACAAAAGTTGAAACCGCAAACCATATAGTTGCAGCATTTTCTACAAGCGAAATGAAGAAATACTCATCACGCACAAGAACATTTGAAAGAATCAGAATCGGAATAAATATAAGTACATAAGCAAGCCTTGCATACGAACTGAAAATCCATACTTCCTTGAATGAACCTTTTCCGTCAAACAGAGTACATACTGCCCAGTTGCATACACTCCAAAGGAAATGAACTCCGATTGTTGAACCAAAAATGATGAATATATTCATGCGGTCAAGCCTGTTTCCGTTAAACTGGAATCCTACATACTGATAAATGAGTATTTCCATTATGAACCAGAAAACAAGAATTACATTCGAGAACCATAGCATTCCCTGCTTTTCCTGCTTAAGTTCTTCGAATCCCTTGAACGGATGAAGACACAGGTAGAACGGGAATTTTATCTTTGAAACATATACAGCATGATTTACCGGTTCTGTTTTCTTAGGCCTGAATTTTCTGTATATGAATTTAAATACAGGTATAAGCAGGAGAAGAATTATTATTGTCATTACGACAGAGAAATTCTTACGCAGGAATTTTGTCCTGTATTCACGGAAAGCATCGCTGTATGAACCGTTCAGTTCACCAAGCTTGTAATAGTACATTGCTTCCTTGTACATTTTGAGTCTTTCATAAGCACGACCAATTCCCAGACAGATTGCATAATTTGTCCTGTCCTGCTTTAAGGCTTCAAACCACGGCTCAAGAGCTTCTTCGTAAAAACCGTCCTTGAAGAGAACAGTTGCCTTTCTTATTGCGGCACCATAATCAGTAAGATGGAATTTCGTAAGATTATTCTTAACGCCGTCCATAACGTAAATACAGTCATTAACTGAAACAAGATCAGTACATTCGCTGAAGCTTCCAGTCTGGCTTCCTGTACCGCCGAAAATTGTAAGAAGATATGATTCGCTGTCGTACTGGAAAATACGTCCGCGTTCACTGTCGAGTACTGAAATAAATCCGTCTTCATCTACATCTACTGCAACAAGGTTGGAACGCTCTACCCTGTTTGTATATGTCGTATCAGTATCGCCAAAGAACTGCATGTCAGGCTTTCTTCCAAGGAACAGGATGTTCTTTGAAAGAGGATTCAGTTTCTTTACCTGACCTTCTGCTTCCTGTTCACCAAAGTTTGATACAGTGTAAATGAAATTAGTATCGTCTATGCAGAAGTTTTTATATTCTATAGGAACATAGCGGTACATTCTTTCACGCTGTGCTGATGTTGCAAAAAGACGCCAGAAACGGTCGCTAAGAAGCTGCTGTGTTACATTTACTTTATTCGAACCAAAAAAGCCCAAGAAATCTCCTGATTCATCGAAAGTATATGCTCCTTCAAAGGAACCGAATGAAAGAACATACAGAATCATGTTTGAATCTACAAGACATTTTACCGGAGCAAAGTCGGTCTTTTCATCAATGATGTCGCTTACAGGCTTAAGTATTTTTCTTATGAGCTTACCCTGAGGTGTACAGACGAACACTGCTTTTGCACCTTTGTCTGCTACATAGAGTTTACCTTCCTTATCGAAACAGATTCCCTGAGGTTCAACAAGTTCAAGTTCAGACAAATCTATTACTTCAAGAAGCTCCATGTCTGCATTTATTTTTACAACGCGGCTGTTTCCTGAATCAAGAATATAAATGTTGCCTTCCTTATCCTTGCACAAATCATCTGCTGAAGCAAACGGTCCTATTCCCAAATCATATCCGTTCATGATGCATTCCGGTTCGTACGCAGGTGTTGTTGGTACTGCAGTACCCCATGTTCCGTAAGTGTATGAATGATACGGTACATTCTGTTCCTGAGGAGGAAGAGCGTGTACATTCTGAATGAATACTGCTGCTGCAACAAGGACAGTGATTAGTTTTACTTTATTCAATTTCATTTTCACTACTCCTTGATACCTGATGTTGTCATTGTTTCGATTACGTTCTTCTGCGTACTCTGGAAAAGCACAATCGGCGGAATCATAAGCACAAGGCCTACACATGCAGAAGCACCTGCTCTTGCAAGACCGCCTGCCTGTACCTGAGACATGATTGACGGAAGAACTTTCATGCTTTCATCATATATGTACATATTGCCGTTCTGACTCCATATGTTCTGGAAAGCAAAAATTATAAGCGTAAGCCATGCAGGCTTTACGGAAGGCATTACTACACTCCACCAGATTTTAAATTCTCCTGCACCATCAATTCTTGCAGCTTCAAGAAGAGACGTTGGAATCTGGCCCATGAACTGCTGCATCAGGAAAACGCCCATTGTTGTCTGAACAACAGGCAGAATGAGTGACCAGTAAGTGTTTATGAGATGAAGCTTAGCACTTATGATGTACTGCGGAATGTAAAGAATTGTCGGCGTAAACAAAAGTGCCATTACGATTATCTTTGAAATTGCATTCTTACCGCGGAAATTAAGCTTTGCAAGAGGATATGCAGCAAGGCTTCCGATAAGTACGTTTCCGGCTGTTGCAATGACAGTTACAAATATTGAGTTAAACAGATACCTGCTGAACGGAACCCACATGTTTGAAAGAATCTGTGAAAGCTGAACAAAGTTGTTGAATGTAGGATGACGTACATAAAGACGCGGCGGATTGATGAATATTTCTGATGCCGGCTTAAAAGCATTGATTGTCTGGAAGTAAACTGGCAGAACCATGAATATTCCAAGAAGCAGAAGGAATAATGCTAAAAGGAAATCTACAAAGCGTGAACGGTTTGCCTTTTTTGCTCCGCGGAATTTCCAGTGACGTAATTTCTTTTTGAATTCTTCTTTAGTCATTTCCGCTGCCTCTCAATAATTTTGTTATGATTGAATTGGTAAACAGCATTACAAGGAAAAGCACAACTGAAAGCGTACATGCATACCCCATTTCAAAACGAACTGTACCGTAGTCAATGATGTATGTTCCGACTGTATCACCGACATAACCTTTTGTCGGGAAACCGCCTACCTGTCGGATTACTTCGCTTACACTGAATGAACCGCTTATCTGCATTACTGCACCAAACAAAAGCTGAGGCTTCATTGAAGGAATCGTAATATACCACAATTCCTGCCAGCGGTTTTTGATACCGTCAATTCTTCCTGCTTCATAAAGTGAATTGTCTACATTCTGAAGACCAGCTATGAACGAAAGGAATCCTGCGCCAAAGCTGAGCCATATCTGTACAGTAAGGAGAACGCCAAGAATGTATTCAGTATTTCCAAGGAAGTCTATCTGTTCCTGAATAATTCCCGTACGCATAAGGAAACTGTTCAGCAAACCATATACGTCACCGCTGAAAATAATAGGCCATATGTAGAATATTGCTGCTCCCGCAAGAGACGGTGTATAGAAAATCAAAGTCCATATTGATCTTGCAAAAGGCCTGTATTCATTAATCATCCACGCAAGAAGGAATGACAGAACGTAACTTACAGGCCCCGTAATGAATGCAAACACAAGCGTATTCTTAAATACGATGAGGAAAATATCATCATCAAGAAGAAGACGCACATAGTTTGTAAAGCCGGTAAACCTTGGGCGCTGAAGCATGTCAAAACTCGTAAAGCTTAACGCAATTGATGAAAAAATCGGAATGATTGTAAAAATCGTAAACAGTATTAAAAAAGGTGCAAGCATAAGCCATGCAGCCCTGCTTTCCTGAGAGGAAATTCGTTTCTTAACTTTTATATTTTCAGTCATCTATTCCAAGCTCCTTGCGCTTGCGTGTAATTTCTTCGTTAATCATTTCGCAGTATTTGATTAAAGTACCGCGTGGATTTGCGTTGTTGTAGAAGACATAAGTAAATGCAGTGTCGAGCATACGGATTGTGTAGTAACCGCCAGGAACTTCAGGAACTTCCTTAACGTACTGCCACTGTGACTTTAAGAGTTCCTGTTCTGTCTTTGACCAGCCCATTTTTTCAAACGTCTTTACGTTAGCAGTTGAAACTCTGGCTGCAGCACCCATGAGTGTTTCCATCTGGTTTGCATACTTAAGCTGAATGTCTGCACTTGTCCACCACTTGAGGAATTCCCATCCTGCATCTGGATTTTTTATTTTCTTGAACATTATGATTGCACTGCCGGAAGCACTTTCCGTTCTTGTAATTGAACCGTCGCTGTTCCTGATTCCCGGAATTGGTGCCATTGCCCAGCAGTTACGGATTTCAGGAGCTGAATATGTAAGCATGTTATACATACCGTAATTTTCTATACCGATAGGCATGATTCCTGAACGGAAGCGTGTATTCAGGTCAAACTTAAGGTTAAAGCCGTATGCAGAATAGAAATCAGTCCACTGCTTGAATGCAGCGTATGCTTCCGGTTCCATAAGGCCTGTTTCCCTGTCATCGTTTATGTAGAAGTCACCGCCATGTTGAGCAAGTAACGTCGGGAAAATATTTCTTGCGCCCATGCCGGCATCAATTAAATTCTGACCGTCAATCTGCTGGAACGGAAGTCCTATTTCCATATTGTTGCGCTGAAGTACCGGAATTATTTTGTAAAGGTCTTCCCATGTTTCAGGAGGTTCTATTCCAAGTTCTTCGAAAATGTCCGTACGGTAGAACATCATGTGGTAAGTCTGTTCAAGAGGAAGCGCATAAGTTCCTCCCCTGTACTCATACGGAATCATTGCTCCAGGCTGATAACGCTCATTTACTACTTCATCAAAATCACTGAATGTACTCAAATCGTAAAGGGCATTTCTTGCGGCAAGATTTACCGGCTGTCCCCTTGCTACCTGAATTGCAATTTCAGGACCACGGTCAGCCATTGTTGCTTCGATGAGGCTTCCCTGTACAAGAGAAAGGTTTACCTTGATGCCTGTTTTTGGAGTAAAGTCGTTTGTAATAAGGTTGCGAAGAATCTGAGCCTGATCACGTCCGCTTGAAATCCATACGGTTACTGCATTCTTTTCCTTACCGCCTACACTGTTGTAATCTTCTACAAATGATGCAAAGAATGAGCGTATGTCCATCCAGCGCTGCCTGAACCATGAAGCTTTTGCCTTCTGGATTTTTGCTCCCGGTTCTGCAATCGTTATGTAATCAAGTTCGAGTGGTGTTTCTTTTCTGTATAAAATCCATGTAGCAAGATTTGCTATGTTGTCGCGGAATGATGTCTGCTTGTCCTGGATGTACTGCGGCTTTTTTACGAAGGAACGCAGCTGATCTACCATGATTCTTATTGTCTGGGCTTCACTGCCTGACTGTCCGGAAATCTTTTCGAAATTGTCTGCCTGTTCTTCGTATTTGTCTGCAAGGTCCTTCAGCTTGTCGAGTAAACCCGGTATTTCTTTTTCGAGCTGGTAGTCGCGGTAATGGTCTGGTTCTGACCCCATGATCATTACGAAACGGCGGCTCAGGGAATTGCATTCGTAGTTTAAGTCTTCGATTGCTGTCAGGATTGGGGTTAAGCGGCCAAGGACTGATTCCATTCTTAAGGTGTGTGTCCCCTTTGTCAGGTAAATATTACATGGAGCGCCTGTTTCAGGGTCTCTTGCGGTTACCTGATGCCATGCAAGGTCGTATACGAACTCGAGGTTTTCGAATTCCCTGCAGGGTATGTCCCCGTCGATCGAGATTTGTCTTGTTGCGGACATTCCCCTCTGAAAATTCTGTCTTCCCTTGAAATATATGTTGTATAAGCCGTCTTCCGGTACTTCGAAGGTGTATTCTACCCACTGGCCCGGAAGTTTCCAGGTCCAGTTTCCTCCTATAGTATTAAGGCGGATTTTTGATGGATGTGCGGGTTCTGTGGCGGCGTCTATGCGGTCGCTTGTCGGGATCAGGACGGAGTCGCTCTTTAGGACTGGGAATTCGGCCTGGATTTTTGTTTGGAAAAGGGATTTTTTATGGGGTCTGTCCCCTTTGTTCGATTTTTTTTCATTGAGGGGTCTGTCCCCTTTGTTTTTTTCGAGGGGTCTGTCCCCTCTGTCTGCTAAAACTTCAGAATAAGAAGGTATTTCCTCAGGATTATAGATTTTTATCCCCTTAAGGCATAAAGCTTCTCTTTTCAGTGTAAGGCTAAGGACATGATTGCCTGCTTCAACAAACAAAGGAAGACTTTTATTGTAGAATCCTTCCGTATCAATAAAATCACGTTCACTCCAGCAGAATACTTCTTCTTCATCGCTTACAAGGTCATTTCCGTTTTTGTCACGGCGTACTTCATAGGCATCACGCCACATTCTTGGAAACCTTACTGAACGGAAATCTTCATTGGGAACTTCACCGTCAATCCTTACTTCAAACTCGATGCTCATTCCCTTAAGAGGAAGAGGTATGTATTCAAGAGAAAGATGATAGAAACCGGTTTCCTCAGCAGTAAAAATCCAGGAAACTGTTCCTTCTTCATTTTTCCATTCAAGGACGTTTTCCTTTTCCCTATAGGAATCCAGTACGGTAATATCAGCGTCTTCTGAAGCTTCTGAATATTCTGAACCATTCAGGTAAATTTCTTTTGATGGAAAAGCGGCATCTGCATGTTTTTCCAGATATTCATTTATAGAACTGCCCTTTGACCAGCGGATGACTTTTTTTTCTACGCCCTGGGCAGTAATTTCACTAATCATGAAAAGAAGTGCAATAACAGAACATAATTTCCTAATTACCATAGGTAAAAAACCTCACTATACTACTTTAAGGATACTCCATACATGTGTATTTTGCAAGGTAAAAAAACAAAAAATTAGTTATTTTTAATTTAATTATTATCTATTTTTTAAGTTATTTAAGTAATTATTAAGTATTTTTTTAAGTTTTTTAACATGAATTCTCTTGCATTTTATATTTGTTAGTTTATAATAACAGTATCTTTTCAGGAGGACTATTTATGAAAAAGATTATCACAATTTTGAGCGCAGCTGCTCTTATTCTTTCTGTAGTAAGCTGTGCATCAACAAAAGCTGAAGAAGCACCTGCTGCTGCAGCACCTGCAGCTGAAGAAACAGGATATGTTGAACCAACAATGCCAGACGGAGAAGAAATTCTTCTTGACGATTTCAGCGAAGGAAATTACTGGGAAGCAGTAGGTTCTTCATGGGACAATGATGAAGAACACCAGAACCTTGTTTCTGACTGTGACCTTAAGAATGAAGAACTCATCTGTACAGCAACAGTACCAGAATACGGTTCAACAAGAACAGCATTCTGGATGTGCAACAACCTTATTGAAACAGACTGGTCTGACGTAAACTACATCGCAGCTGAAGTAGACAACAAATGCGGATTCCCACTTGAATTCTGCTTCACACTTCAGACAACAGACGGATGGGCATGGCACCAGTTTGGAAACCTTTACATTCCTGAAGGAAAGCACACAGTTCTCTTCAACTTCAACGAAGATTTAATCAGCGGACAGTTCGAAGACAATGATGACAAGAACGTATACCTCAGCGATGTAAAGCGCCTCAACATTGCAGCATTTGCTGATGACAACGTTGAATTTACAATCGACAACATCCGCATCTACAAATAAGTTTTGACCTAAGCAAATAAAAAAATCCCGCAGAAAAGCTTTATTTCCTGCGGGATTTTTTTTGTCATTTTGAATTTCAGTTTCTTGTCAGGATGAAAGGCTTTTCTTCCTTTACGTAATTTCCTTCCGGTGAAAGAATCACAGGCTTCAGTACTATGCTGTCCGGATTTTCCTTCGTTACTATTGATGTAGTTTTTTTCTTGCCTGTACCGCTTACAACTTCTTCTTCATAAGTGGAAAATGACAGGCTGTATGTTCCCGTATATTTTGAATTTTCAGAATATCCAAGAAGCTGTATATAAGAACCGTCAT
Organism: Treponema sp.; assembly: GCA_045643485.1. Classification (GTDB taxonomy): domain Bacteria; phylum Spirochaetota; class Spirochaetia; order Treponematales; family Treponemataceae; genus Treponema_D. The sequence goes on from JAZUKU010000104.1 coordinate 13,079, forward strand.
CAAGGTTTTCACAGACATACCTTCCGTTTTCGGAATTAAGTCCGCCTTCAATTGAAAATATGCCCTTATTGAAAACAGCAGTAGAACCGTCTGCTGTCTGCCAAGACGGTCCTTTTTCAAGTTCTGCAAAAATATCTGACTGACTGCTTCTTGACGATGATGCCTTCTGGATTGAATTCATGTTCTTCTTTCTGTATTCACCGTCCCACATGGCTTCACGTATTTCCATGCGTACGTCATCCTGAATCCTCATGTTAATGCTGTCGATTGAAAGCAGTGAAATATTGATGTTACGAGTAAGGTTTTCTGTAATCATGTTTACTGATGAAATATAGATTCCATTCTTACGCAGCTTGCTTGCATTCCAGTTATATACTTCTTCAGTATCATCATATAGGAATATGATTTCCTTAGCGTCATAATCAACAAAGAGGTACCTTATTGTATCCGTATCGTTTTCGACCTTGTACCATAAGCCGTTAAGGAAGTTACCGAAAGTCTTTTCAGTACCATCCTGAATTCTTGCAAGTTCCTTTGATGCTACACTGCTTCCAGAAACACGGGACTTCTTTTTTTCTTCATATTGCCTTGTTTCTGCATTCCAGTCATACATAATCTGCAGCTGGTCAACTGCGCCAGTATTTGCATTTACATCACTCTTGTATACCCAGATAGGCCAGCTTGAGCCGGGTTGTGTACTTCTTTCATATTCCTGAGGCCTGTCTACCTGAGAAATGAAGATTGTTCCGTCAGCAACAAAGTCAGCAATCAATACTGGAGTTACGCTGTTTCCGTTTCTATTGAACAGATATGCCTGGAGAATTGAGTCTCCGCTTTCGTCAAAACCCTGGTAAACGAGACAGATTTTATGTTCACCGATAAGGTCTTTTCCAGTATAGACAAATGTTTTTGCCTGTATGATTTTTGTTTCGATTACTGCTGAACGTTCGTAGCTTTCTGTTTCAGCATTGAAAAAACCCACAAGCAGAGAGATATATGGTGAAGTTGATGTCTTTATTTCATTTATCTGATCTTCATATCCGTCGTTGTCAAAGTCCATACTTACTATATTGATAAGGCTTTCACTTGGAAGAAGTGGAATAAGGGAGTTTGCAGAAAATTCTTCGTTCATTATGGAAACGTCTTCCTGCTGGATATCCTTTGTATCGTCTACCTGAGGGATTACTACCCTTGAGTTCATTGTTTTTTCTTCTTCTTTCGGGATATATTTTCGGTATAGGTATGCGGTTGCCAGTAATGCTGCTGAAATAATGAATAATACGGTTATCAGGCGCTTTTTCATATGGGTATTTTAGCGGATTTTTTTTGTTTTTACAATTATTTTTGTTTCGAGGGGACAGACCCCTTTATCAGAAACTGAACAAGGGGGACAGACCCCTAAAAGGAATCAATCCCCCTTTTACAAACATTTTAGAGTTTTTAGAGATTTTAATTCTTTTCCAAAACTTCTTTAAGAATCAGAAGCCCTTTATCAATATTTTTTCTGCTGATATTAAGCGGAGGAACAAGACGAAGCGTATTCTGACCGGCTGTAGAGAATAAAAGTCCTGCTTCAAGGCATTTCGTTTCAATTTCTACGGCATTCTGGGTAACATCGATGCCTATCATAAGCCCAAGACCACGTACATCCTTTATGCAAGGAAGATTCCAGTCCTTTATTGTTTTCCTCATGTATTCACCTTTTCTTGTAACGTTTGCAAGGAAATCCGGAGCAGTAAGTGTCTTTATGACAGCATAAGCTGCGCTACAGGCAAGAGGGTTACCACCGAATGTAGACTGATGGTCTCCGGCCTTGAACACACCGTTGGCCTTTCCGCGGAAAAGACATGCGCCCATCGGAACACCGCCGGCAATACCTTTGGCAAGAGTTACAATTTCTGGATTGAACATAAGCTGTTCGCTTGCAAGAAGAGAACCTGTTCTTCCCATTCCAGTCTGAACTTCATCGGCAATTACTATTGCACCGGCTTTTCTTGCGGCTTCTGCTGCTGCCTGAGCCCAGTCTGCATCAACAAGATTTACTCCGCCTTCACCCTGTACGCATTCAATCATAAGGGCTGCGGTTGTATCGTCAAAGGCTGTTTTCAATGCATCGTAATCATTAGCCCTTATAGACTTAAAGCCTTCCGGATAAGGAGCAAAATCTGCAGGATGAAACCTGTCCTGACCAGTTGCAGTCAATGTAGCAAGAGTCCTTCCGTGAAATGATTTTTCAAGAGTTACGATTGTCTTTCTTCTTTCACCGCCGTTAAGCATGCCGTATTTGCGTGCAAGCTTTATAGCAGCTTCATTTGCTTCTGCACCGCTGTTTCCGAAATAGATACCTTCGAAACCTGTTGCATTGAGAAGCGCATCTGCATACTTGAGGCCTATGTCACTTACATAATAATTGCTTATGTGAATCTGCTTCTTTGCCTGTCTTGATACAGCCTTTACGATAGGCTTGTAGTTATGTCCCAGACAGTTGACTGCAATTCCTGCAAGAAAATCTATGTATTTTTTTCCGTTGACATCAGTAAGGACAGACCCCTTGCCTTTCTTGAAAGTTACGTCAAAGCTACCGTAATTATTTACGACCTTATTCATTTTCGTCTCCTTAATATCAGTATATCATTGTTCCGATACCGCGGTCAGAGAACATTTCTATCAAAAGTGAATGCGGTACCCTTCCGTCAATAATGTGTGCACGCGGAACTCCGCCGTTTACTGCATCAAGACAGCAGTCAATCTTTGGAATCATTCCGCCAGCTATTACACCTGTTGCCTTCATTGAAGGAATTGCTTCTCGTGCGATTCGCTTAATGAGGGAAGAAGGATCATCAATTTTCCTCAGGACACCCGGAACATTTGTAAGCTGAACGAATTTTTCTGCCTTGAGCGAAACAGCAATCTTAGCAGCTGCAGTATCAGCGTTAATGTTGTAGCGAGCTGTATCCCCCTGCTCTCCAAGAGCTACTGTTGAAACGACAGGAATAAATCCTTCATCAAGAAGAGAATTGAGTATTTCCGGATTAACTTCAGTAACGTCTCCAACGAAGCCCAAATCCTTTTCAGTCTTTACTGCACGGAGAAGACCTGAATCTACACCTGAAAGTCCTACAGCTTTACCGCCTTTCTGGAGAAGGATTCCGACTATGTCTTTATTCAGTTTACCAGTAAGGACCATTTGAACTATTTCCATTGTTTCTTCATCAGTATAGCGCAGACCGTCAACGAAACGGCTTTCCTTTCCTACGCGTTCCAGCATGTGGTTGATTTCAGGACCGCCGCCGTGTACGAGAACAACCTTTATTCCGATTGTATTGAGGAGGACAATGTCTTCCATTACGGCCTGCTTGAGTTCTTCATTCAGCATTGCATTTCCGCCGTATTTGACTACAACGACTTTTCCGCACCACTGTTTAAAATATGGGAGGGCTTCAACAAGTACGTTTGACCATGTTTCAGCCGGAAGTGTATTTTCATCCTGTTTCATATAAAGCTCCTTTTTATGTACGGTAATCTCCGTTTATCTTTACGTAATCATATGTAAGGTCACAGCCCCATGCTGTTCCTGAACAGTTGCCTTCTCCGCATTCAACAAGTATTTCTATGGCTTCTTCGCTCAGTATTGCTGTTGCCTTTTCTTCATCGAATTCAACAGGAACGCCTTTGTCAAAAACCTGAATTGAATTTTCACCATGAACGCCCTTGTCATCAGAAGGATCAAAATATCGTTCTGCACCGCTTCGGCTTGTAAACCATATGCTTGTCCTGTCAGGATCAAATTCAATTCCGCTGTAACCCATTGCACAGAGGAATCGTCCGAAGTTTGCATCCCTTCCGAATATTGCAGCTTTTGCAAGCGATGATGAAATAACTTCCTTTGCAAGTGCGCGTGCATTTTCTACAGAAGAAGCTCCGTTTACATTGCATTCGATAAGCTTTGTTGCTCCTTCACCGTCAGCAGCAATCTTCTTAGCCATTACAGTATTCATCTGGTTCAATGCTGCAAGGAATGTCTGATAATCTTCACCGTCAGAAACTATTTCCTGATTTCCTGCTAGACCGTTTGCCATAATCGTAAGAGTGTCGTTTGTGGAAGTGTCCCCGTCGACAGAAACACAGTTATATGTTCCAAGGATTGATTCATGAAGTGCCTTATCAAGCATTTCTGATGAAACAGCACAGTCTGTCGTTATGAATGAAAGCATTGTTCCCATGTTGATGTGAATCATTCCGCTTCCCTTGCACATTGTTCCCATGCGGCATACTTTTCCGCCTATTGTGAATTCTACTGCGCATTCCTTGTAGTGAGTGTCTGTCGTCATGATTGCAACACGTGCCTGTTCGTGGCCTTCCTTGCTCAGACCGTTCTTCAATGTATCTATGTTGTTTTCAACTTTCGTTACATCGAACTGTGCTCCGATTACGCCTGTTGAATATACTATTACGTCTTCTGTCTTTATCCCTAGTGCTCCAGCTGCAGCTTTTGCCATACGGAGTGCATTTTCTGCTCCCTGGGCACCAGTGCATGTATTTGCATTTCCACTGATTTCTATCGCTGCCTGAGCTTTTCCGTCGGCTATGAATTTTTTTGCAAGTTTTACGCTTTCTGACTGAACACGGTTCTGGGTAAATACTCCTGCTGCATTACATTGTACTTCTGAAAAAACGAGGGCTGTGTCGTTGATTTTGCGGCTTTCCTTTATTCCTACCCTCATTCCGTTTGCTGTGAAGCCTTTTGGAGCGCAGACTCCGCCTTCTATGAATGTAAATTGCATTTTTATGCACTCCTTGTATTAAATTTTGAATAAATATAATATTTTTTCATTTCTTATGCAATAGGGATAGTTTGTTTGCATAGAAATTATTGAACAGAGGGGAAAGACCCCTTTTTTATAAAAAGGGGTCTGTCCCCTCTGTTCTTCTTTTCAAAAAAAAAAAGCCACCGTTTTCAAACGGCAGCCTTTCTATTCATTAAAATGCAGAAATTGTTTTTTCTACACGTGCAATTGATTTTTCAGCCCCAAGAATTAAAATTGATCCGATAAGAGGCGGAGATACACGGCTTCCCGTAACAGCCATTCTTATAGGCATCATGAAATCTCCTAGCTTGATTCCCAGTTTTTCGGCAAACTCTTTGGCAAGAGATTCTGCTGCTTCATGATCAAGTTCAGGAAGTTTCCTTATAAATTCTTTTGATGCTTCAAGAACATCCTTAGTTTTTGCTTCATCAAGTTTTTTCGGAATAATTTCTTCCTTCGGAGGAACAGCAGGTTCTGTAAACAGGAAGTGTACCATTTCAGCAGCATCACTAAGATACTTAAGTCTTTCCTTGATGAGAGGCATAAGTTTCATCAGTGAAGCCTTAACATCAGCAGAAGACATGTTCATTGATTTGTCTACACAAACTGGTTCTCCATCGTCTCCTAAAGCAACTCCTGAATAATCAGGACCAACTTTTGGCTTAGGTTGAGGATTTTCAGGATTGATTTCAAGCGCAGCATCACCTGTTCCAGTAATGAACGGCAAAGTCCACTTGTACAGTTCTTCATCAGAAAGCGCACGGATATACTGACCGTTATACCATTCGAGCTTCTTGTAATCGAAAACAGCTGGAGCTTTATTCAAGTGATCAAGTTTGAAATTCTGTGCAAGTTCTTCAAGAGTATAAATATCCTTTCCGTCTTCATAAGAACAGCCCAAAAGTGCTACATAATTTACGATTGCCTTCGGAAGATAACCATGAGCGCGGAAATCATCAAGGCTTGTTGCACCATGGCGTTTTGAAAGCTTCTTTCCGTCACTTCCGTTTACCATAGGGAGATGACAGAATTCAGGATGCTGCCAGCCGAATGCCCTGTACATCTGAACATGAAGAGGTGTTGAAGGAATCCATTCCTGTGCCCTCATTACGTGTGTAATGTGCATGAGATGATCATCAACAATATTTGCAAGATGATATGTTGGAAATCCGTCTGACTTTAAGAGTACAGGATCTGGAGAAATATCTTCATTCTTCCAAACAATGTCACCAAGACCATGATCAGAGAATTTCGTTTCTCCTTCAAGAGGAACCTTGAGTCTGATTACATACGGCTTTCCGGCATCAAGGTTTGCCTTTACTTCTTCCGGAGTAAGGTTTCTGCAGTAGCGGTCATATCCCGGAGCCATTTTGTTTTCAGTCTGGATTTTTCTGATGCGTTCAAGACGTTCAGCATCACAGAAACAATAATATGCTTCACCCTTTTCTACGAGTTCCATTGCATATTTTTTGTAAAGTTCGAAACGTTCGCTCTGAACATAAGGACCGAAATCTCCGCCCTTGTCACCGCCTTCATCCCAGTCTAAACCTAGCCAGGCCATAGTATCATAGAGATTCTTTACGTATTTTTCGTCATAACGTGTACGGTCTGTATCTTCCAGACGCAAAATGAATTTGCCGCCCTGAGATCTTGCGTAAAGGTAATTGAATAAAGCTGTGCGGACGCCTCCGATATGCTGCATTCCTGTTGGGGACGGGGCGTATCTTACTCTTACTTCTTCTGACATATATTCCTTCTTTCTTTTGGGTTATTTTCGGGTTAATTATAGTGATTTATTGATACTTAGTAAATGTTTTGAACCAAGGGGACAGCCCCCTTTTAAACTTTTTAAACAAATACTTTATCTTTAATCAAGAAAATGTTGTCATTTTTGAAATTCATTTGAATATTATAGTCAAGGTAGTATCATGGCAAGAAAACCAAGACAACTAACAGAAAACGGCATTTATCACATAATTCTCAGAGGAAACAATCAACAGAATATTTTCTGCGATAAACAGGACAGACTTTTTTGCATCAATAGAATAAGGAAATATTCTTCTGAATTAAAAGTAGACATTTTCGGATACTGTTTAATGTCTAATCATATTCATCTTCTGGTGAAAACTGAAAATTACTTAAGTTTATTCGTACAAAAATTAGCAAACAGTTACGTCTTCTATTTTAACAGAAAATATGAACGTACCGGACATCTATTCCAAGGACGCTTCAAAAGTGAACCCGTAGAAGATGATGGTTATTTTAAAACCGTTCTCAGGTATATACTTCAAAATCCAATTAAAAACGGAAACTCTGATTTTACAAACTACAGTTGGTCAAATTTAAAAAATATCATTGGAAACATCAGTGATGGAATTACAAATTTTTCTCTTCTTTACAATAAATTTGGAGATGAAATAAGTATAAAAGATTTTCTTCTTCAAACTGAAAAACACAGCTGCATGGAATATGAAAATAAATTTATTTTTCCAGATTCCAAGTGCATTGATTTCATAAGGCAAAAACTTAAAATAAAAAACCCATATAAATTTATAAATTTGGAATATAAAGAACAGAAAGAAAAAATCAGACTTTTGAAAAAGAATGGTTTTTCCATAAATCAAATATCAAGAATAACAGGAATCAGTAAAATAATTATCAAATCGGCCTGAAGTTTTAGTTGATTTGATTCAGTGCAGAAACGATAGCATCAATACCTGCCCTGCTGACATTAGTTGATTTTCCGACGCCCCAATAAACTCCTTTTTCAGTTTTTATCTGAATATAAGCCATTGCAGCAGTATTATTGCCTGTTCCTATACTGTGTTCATGAAAATCTGTAATGTTAAATTTCGGTACAGAAGAACCTGAAGCCAGAGCATTCGCAAAGGCATCGAGTGGACCGTTTCCCTTATCACCAATTGTAACTTTTTTTCCATGATAAAGAATTACAGCACGCACAAGGGACTGTCCCTCTGAATCATGAGACCCATCAAGATGTGTCGTAGCCAAATCAAGAACGGACAAAGGTTCTTTCTTCAAAAGCCATTTCTGTTCGAAAAGATCATATATTTCTTCACTCTTAAGTTCCCTTTGCATAGAATCAGCATATTTCTTGACAATCTCACCAAGATCCTTATGCATTGCTTTTGGACACACAATTCCATATTCATATTCAAGGATAAATGCAGCACCGCCTTTTCCTGACTGACTGTTTATCCTTATAATTCCTTCATATTCTCTGCCGATATCATGAGGATCAATCAGAAGATAAGGAACATCCCATACAGATTCATTCGGCATTTTTTCGCGTGCAGACATTCCTTTGCTTATTGCATCCTGATGGCTTCCGCTAAAAGCCGTAAAAACAAGTTCTCCAGCATATGGTGTTCGGATTGGTATTTCCATTCCCGTAAGACGTGTATATTTTGAGGCAATAGAAAGAATATCATGGAAATCAAGTTCCGGATCAACACCCTGTGAATACATATTCAGTGCAACATTTACTATATCCAGGTTTCCTGTTCGTTCACCATTTCCAAAAAGACATCCTTCGACCCTTTCAGCTCCTGCTAAAAGTCCCAACTCACAAGATGCAACGCCTTCACCCCTATCATTATGATTATGAATTGAAAGGATTATATTCTTACGGTTCTTTATGTTTTCTGAAAAAAACTCAATTTGATCAGCAAAGACATTCGGAGTTGAACATTCTACTGTTGTCGGAAGGTTAATGATTATTTTTTTCATGGGGTCTGTCCCCGTTGCATTATTCTTTCCTACATAGGGGTCTGTCCCCGCGTACCACTCCCCAACAACAGCATCACAAATCTCCAGCGCAAACTCCATCTCAGTCATAGAAAAACTCTCAGGAGAATACTCCAGCTGAATCCTTCCATAATCCCCAGCCGACATAAAATCCTTGATACCGCGGACTCCATCTACTGCAATTCCAATTATCTCTTCCTTACTTTTTCCAAACGTATATTTCCGCTGTGCAGGAGATGTAGAATTATAAATATGAAAAATTACGGATTCTGCACCATCAATGCATTTCATAGTCTTTTCAATGAGCTCGCGACGTGCCTGGCACAAAACCTGGATTGTTACATCAGAAGGAATTCTTTTTTCTTCAATAAGACGTCGGATGAAAACATATTCAGTCTCACTTGCAGCTGGAAAACCAACCTCAATTTCCTTGAATCCAATCTTAACAAGCATGTCAAAATATTCAAGTTTAGCTTCCACGCCCATCGGATTGATAAGTGCCTGGTTCCCGTCACGAAGATCTACTGAACACCAGACAGGAGCTTTCTTTATCGAATTTGAAGTCCATTTTCTTTCCTTCAGTTCAACATGAGGATATGGTCTGTACTTTCCATTGCACATCATAAGAAAACTCCCGCTTGCAAAATCAGCCTCTCAGTGATTTGAACAGTTTCTCAAGACTGCTGTTGAAATCATAGGTTGATCTTCTCAATTCAGCAAGGAAACTGTTATCCCTTATTGTTCCAAGAACAGCTTCCCTTTCTTCCTTGTTTCTGAAAGTTATGTTCCTGAAGAAGTCTGTATAGTCTTTGTCACGTGAAGTAATGGAACTTTCAAGCATGTCTACTGATACGACTGCAACATCCTGTGTTATGTCAAAGAATATTTCTGGAGTAAAGTTCTTCATTGGACGAGAATAAAGCTTTTCAAGAATATACAGAGCGTACGAAGCCTTGTATTCATTGTAATGCTTCTGGCAGTCATCATAGAAAGCATGAACCTGCTTCCAGTTTACGATTTCATTCTTCTTTATCCTGTCAAAGAGTTCATTTATTTTTTCTACAGGAATGATCTGTCCGCCTACATTCATCCACTTTGTATAAACAGGGATTTCTTCTATTTTCAATAAATCGTCTTTTGAAAGACTTTCTATTCCGTTATCCCTGCACCAGTCAAGCAATGCACTTACAGAATAATACTTCAGCATACGGCGGTATTCTTTATATGCCTGTGTCGGTTTATAAATGTATGCAGGATACTTCTTCTGGGCCTTGTCATCGACAAGAAGGTATATTGCGTCCTGATTCTGATGAAGATAATCTTTTGCTATGTGAAGGAGGTCTGTCCCCTCTGCATTTTTTGCCTTGTTCCTGAAAATTTCAAGAATCTCTGGTTCAGGATTTGATTTAGTCATTTCCCTGCATTTGTTCGGAGAAAGAAGCAGATACTGTGCAGTAAGCTCAATAATTCTGTCATTTGCAATAAGAATTTCTTCCATCGTATCTGGAGCAAGAGGATTTGTCTCGATATTCTGAACCTTTACCTTTCTCTTGTCACGTGAAGTAAATTTAGAACGGTTGCGCGCAATTGCAAACATGTTGTAAAGGAACCAGTAAGCAGGAATTACATGAATCGAATTATCTTCAGGATTTGAGGCAACAAGGGAGAAAGGATATATGATGTTGAGTTCATTCTGATAGCTACCCTTGGAAATAAGTACGAAAGAAGCAAAGCGAGAATTGTGCTTGAAGTCAGAACAGAGACCCGGCCAGAAACCGCGACCGGCAAGAAGTTCACCGTCAGGAGAACGTGAGTTGTGGTTTGAACCGATTGTAGCACCTGAAGCAACATTACTCTGTCCCTGAATCGTTGAAGCAATAAGGAATGAAGAATTGTGGTGCTGTTCGTGGAACGGAAATACAAGATTGTTAAGCATTTCGCAGCAAGAAACAGTTGAATTGTCTCCAAGTACAGAATTCAACAGACGTCCGCCGTATTTAAGCTGACAGTTGCGTCCAATTACAAACCTTACCGCAACAGCCTGATAGAATACCTTGCTTCCATAACCGAGGATTCCGTTTACGAGTTCAACGCCTTCTCCAATCTGAGTAGGTTCTTCTTCACTTGATAATATTGTTATATTCTTTAGCTTGAAAGCACCCTTTATGTATGCGTGGCTTCCAATCTTAACGTCCTTGATAATTGTACTGTTCTTGATTACAGCGTCATCTTCAACAATACCGTACGTATTCAGCTTGCCGTCATTGCCGTATTCTGTAAGGTCGATGAATTTCTGCATAAGTTCCTTGTCCTCACGGAATCTTGACCACAGGAATGCATCTCCCGGAATCATGTCTTCGAACGGAAGGACAGCACGGTTATCGTTTTCATTTCCGACACCAATCCAGATGCGGTTTGATTCAGGCTCACCTTCCTTAAGTATACCGTTTCCGAATTTACTGTGATTCGTACAGCTCATTTCCTGAATGTTGAAAAGAATTACCCTTTCTCCAATTCTGTAATTTGATAGATAAGGAACATTCCTTACAACAAAGTCATCCCCAAGGCTTACGTTTTCCAGGTAGGAATTGTAGATGCCTGTTTCGAGTTCAAGGTCATGATACTTGAGTTTAGCGGGACGGAGCTTTCCAAGAACAACCCAGCCGACAAATTCACTTCTGAGGATCTGTGCCGGATTGAAATTTCCTTCACCTTCACTGACATAAACATTCTGCCAGTCAGGGTCTGATGATACATTACGATTCTGAATAAGAATGTAAATTTCGCGAGCAGTCAGGTGTCTCTTTCCTGACAGGAGCAGTGCCGGTGGTTCCACCAGTACCTTTTTTTCATTAAATGTAACTACTGACATTAATTACCTCGTTTACCTGCTATTCAGGCTAATTTATGATATACTAATTGCATGAAAAAATCGATACTAAAACTCTTTATTACAGCATTACTTTTATTTACTGATATTGCAGTCCTTTCTGCCCAGATTTCATTTGATTCTGAAATTGAGCATTTCGGAGTAAAAAGACATACATTTCAAAATGACCTTGAACTTTTTGTCAAGGAAGATCCTTCTTCTGCGCTGGTACGCATCGAAGTTTCGGTAAAGGCTGGATTTTCTTCGCAGACTCCTGAAACTACAGGGTATTTCAGTCTTTTGTCTAATGTTTTATTTAACAGGGGGGACAGACCCCTTAATTCGAACCAAGGGGACAGACCCCTTATAATTTCCAGCTGCAATTCAGACAGTTCCACATATATTCTTGAAATTCCCCCTTCATCGCTCGAAAAAACAGTAGCATATATTGCAAAACAGCTTACCTCTCCGTCATTTCCAGATTCAATTCTCAGGAAAGAATACGAATCCATGAAAAAAGAAGTTTCAGAATATGCAGAAAGCACAACAGGATTCGTAAACAGTGCCATAGATTCATGCATTTTTTCAGAAGAACCATGGAAACAGGATTCAGGAATATACCCTTCACTTTTCAGTAAAAGCCAGTTAAGTGAAGTAAGGTCGGAACTCACCAAAATCGCAAAAACATATTATGTACCGGAAAAGACAGCCATTTTCATAAACGGCAGCATTTCTTCGGAAAGTGCGGCTGAAATTGTCGGAAAATACTTTTCTTCCTGGCAAAAAAGTGAATTTCAGACGGAAAGAAAAGCAAACGTCAGCAGTAACCCGCAGGAAAAAAGAAGATTCATTCTTCTTGAAAGCGGTTTTTCAGATGAACTTACACAGATTGTCGTACAGCATACAGGCTTAAGCGTCAACCAGACCGACATCCTTGCATCATGCTTTACTGATGTTGCTTCCCCTTACAAGAAAGCTGTCATTCAGAACGATTTGCTTGCAGTGAGGGGACAGACCTATCTTACCGCAGCCAGTGCCGTTAAGGGAAAAAGCTCAAGACTTATCCTGCAGGCGCTTATGGAAAAGCCGTATTCCCTTTCTGAAAAGACAGATATCAGGAAAAAAAATGCAACAGTCGCAGAACAGGCAGAAGGATTCCTCTCTGAATGCAGAAAAGCATCAATTCTTGGAAAATCAGAATTCGAAAGGGCAAAATCTACAGTAGAATCAAAATACATGACTCAAACAGGCAACTCTGGTTCACTTATGGCTTACCTTGCAGAAATATGGGCTTCAGGACTTGAAAGAAACCCGCTTGCAGAAGAAACACTTGACCAGCTGAATGGAAACCTTTCTTCAGAAGAACCTTTTGTTTTCATCATGGTAAATCCTTCCGTATATCAGGCACAGAAAAAATCATTTGAAAATGCAGGATATTCAGTCATAACAAAGGAAAATGCATTCTGGTACAAAAATGACCTTATAGTAAAAAATGCAGGTACAGCAGAACAGAAAAAAGAAGAAAAATCAGTTCAGAAAGAAACTGTAATTCCATCTGCAGATGATTACCTTAAGGCAAATGAAAAGCAGTTCAGTTCATATACACTTAAAAACAAAATACCTGTCGTCATTAAAAAGAATCCAGGTACCAGCAGTGCAGTAATTTCAATTTCAATTGACGGTGGAGAACTCACTTCTCCATCAGAAGAGCGTTTTCTTCGAACAATCCTCATAAATTCTTTTGCGCAGAACATTCAGGAAAGAATCGACAGTATGAGGATTCAGAATAAGTTCCGAGGGGACACACCCCTTAAAGCATGGACACAGGAAACAGTTTCATATATAACGATAAGCTGCGTAAATTCAGACATAAGCCCTGTACTTACCGCAGTTTCAGAAGCAATACTGCTTGGTGAAGTAACACCGGTAAATGCAGACAGCCTTGTGTACGAACAGAAAATGATCTGGAACCAGAAAAGTGCAGCCCTTGACTATCAGATGAAATGTGCAGCCCTTTCAGCATTATACAGCGGTACTGAATACGAAAAGCTGTTTGATGCATCTTCATCAATCCTGAAAAATACTACATACAGGACATTCTCCCTTGATTACATGCAGCTTCTAGATTCATCACTCTACGGAATCGTCATAGCAGGTGATGTTGATGAAATGGAAACAATTGCAAGTCTTGAAGAAACCCTAGGAATCCTTAAGCAGCAGATAGAAAGAAGAATAAAGTCATCAATAATTCCGGAAGTAACAAAAACAGAACGCAAGGTAAAGCTCCGACATACATTTACGACAGACATACCGGCTGAACTTGCAGGTCCTGCCCCGCAAGTACTTGTTCCTACAAAAGAATTTGACGATCCGGTACAGTACTGGTTTTCATGTCCTGCGGAACCAGAAGGAAAATCAGTTTTCAATGCGATTCTTTTTGAACTCGAAGACATGATTCAGGATAAGCTCATCGGAAATGCTGACGTCATATCAATTCCGGCAACAGCAGTATTAAATACTGCATGCATTCAGTGTAACGGGATCCTTCATACAGCAGATTTTAACAAAGCATTTTCTTCTTCAGTAAAGGAACTTCTTGTTTCGCTTTCCAATGAAGATTCGGCATTTCTGCAAAGAATTAAGGAAAAGTGGACTTTGCGCATTATGGGAAATACAACTGATGAAGAAGGAACAGCTTCCCTGATTCAGGACGGACTTCTGTCCGGAAACTGCATGCAGTATCTTAAAGATTACAGTACAGTCGAAACAGCTGATTCAAAGAAACTTCATTCTGTTGCAGAAAAGTATTTTTCTGAGGAACCTGTTTACGAAATTTATTCTGCTGATTCAAAAAAATAATCAGTCTGTAATGATTTCATCAAGCTTAAAGTCGTTTTTTTCTACAGGGAGGCTTTCCACAAGCTGTTTCTTGAAGCAGATGCCTGTTGTCTTTACCGAATAATTGAATTCTGTGGAATATTTCATCAGTTTTTCAAGATACCTGTCGTAAAAACCTTTTCCCCTTCCCAGACGCCAGCCTTCTTTTGTAAATGCTACGCCCGGAACCAAGCAAAGTACTTTTTTTCCTTTAAGCGAAGGTAATTCAAGTTTTTTTACTATACTGAGGTCAGGTTCTTTTATGTTATAGCTTCCGTTTTTCAGGAAAGATGAAAGGGGTCTGTCCCCCCGGATACAAAAAAACTCCATAATCCCGTCATCAGCCGACATAACCCGTGGCAAGCAAAGAATTTTCCCAGAAAACGCCCTCTCATTAACAGAACTAAGGTCAACTTCATCCCAAAGCGCCATATACGAAAGAAGCACATCACACTCAGAGTAGCTTTTTGATTCAAGAATCATGCGGCTGATATTATTTGAATGAAGAAACATGAACTGAGGGGACAGACCCCTAAGAATATTCTTAATCTCCCCTCGCAAAACAACTTTTTCGTCTGACATTTTATTTTTTTGAAGGATTTTTTTTGTTAAACAGAAGATTCTCGTACTTTTCCTTAAGAATGAACACGCAGTCCTCAAGATGAGCATTTCCGCGGACAATGTCTTCTGCAAGAGCCCTACAGTTTGGAGCACCGCAGCAGGCACAGTCTAAGCCTGGAAGTTCATTGTTTATTTCCTCAAGCTTTTCCATCATCTGCTTTGCCTTACGGAAATCCGGACTCAACTGACGCGCAGGACGAGGAATCAGCGGTACACCAAACGTTATGTCTTCATGTTCCTTTTCGACAAAAGATTCTGTCTTTTCTGTTGTATTCTTGAGCCTGTTGCGAAGGATAGCACTGCTTTCGCTGACAGCCTTAATCATGAGCGGTCCGCCAAGACATCCGCCTGCACATGCATCAAGTTCAGCAAAATCGTATGCATCAAGCTGACCGTCTTCTATTGCTTCAAGAGTCTCAATTACTTTTTCAAGACCGCATGTCGTAATCCAGTTGAATTTTTCAGGAAGAGTTATGAAACGCGTAATGTATTCAGATTCACCGCATTCCCTTCCCCATGCAATTCCATCAGGAGCTTCGTCATCTTTAGGAGTAGAATCATCCTTTTCAAGACCGATTGCTTCAAATTCAGTCTTGATTTCCTTTCTTACGTCGCGGAGTTCCGTAACGATAGGCAGATAAAGTGAAGCAAAACTGAATACGTGGTCAATGTCACTGTGCTCATAGCCAAGCGGAGAACGTGCTGATGTTACCTTCGACGGACATGGTGAAATAAGGAATATTCCTATCTCACTGGAAGCTTGTTCAGCAGAAAGTCCGAATCTTGAAGCAAGAGTCTTTCTTGCCCTTTTAGCAGTAAGTTCAACAGGCGGAAGGACAGGAAGAAGGTTTTCAATTAACGAAGGAAATCTAATCTGAATAAGCTTGATTACAGTAGGACATGAAGTAGAAATAACAGGCTTTGCTATATCATATGGGCATCTGTTTTCTTCAAGGCTGTCAAGAATTTCAGCAGTAGCCTTTGAAACTTCAAGTGCATCATCTGCAACATCAAAAATTTCCGTAAAACCTAATGAACGTACAGCTTCGTGAATCATCTGTATTGAATAATGCGTATTGAACTGACCGTAAATTGCAGGAGTAAGGAGAGCTGCCGTATACTTGTAATCCTTGAGCGAAGTAAGTTCTGCTGCAAGTGCATATTTTGCCTTGTGTGTACAGCGCCTTATGCATTCACCGCAGTCAATGCACTTTTCCTCAAGAATATGAGCCTTTCCGTTGCGTACGCGTATTGCTTCTGCAGGACATGTAGTAACACAAACTGTACAGCCTTTGCACATGTCTTCGTGAAGATGAACTGAATGAAACTGCGACGGAAATTTCTGCTCTGGCATTACTGAATATTAATCTCCATTGTAACTTTTGTACCGACTCCGACAGTACTTTCTACTTTTAAGAAATCAGAATTTTTCTTCATGTTAGGAAGCCCCATTCCGGCACCCCAGCCTAAATCACGGGCAGCTGCAGTTGCTGTAGAAAAGCCCGGCTGCATTGCCTGTTCAATGTCAGGTATTCCCGGACCATGATCTTCCATTACTATTGTAATTTTGTCATTTTCAATTGAAATGAAAGCCTTACCGCCGTGTGCATGAATTACCATGTTGATTTCAGCTTCAAACATGGCAATTGCAGTACGCTTTACGACTGGAACAGAGACTCCCAACTGCTGTAATTTTTTCTTTATATCCTGAGATGCAGTACCGGCTAACGAAAAGTCTTCACCGCTGACAATATATTCAAAATCCATTAATTCTTAGCCTGATCGTTTCCCTTTATTCCTGCTTCATACAATTTTCCGCATGCATGGAACATAGGAAATTCTGTCTTGAAAACAACAATATTTGATTCTTCTGCAAGAGCAAGCATTTCTTCTGTAGGATCCTTGCCCCTTACAAAACAAACAGCATCAATATCCATAAGACTTGCCGTCCTTATTACCTGAACATTCATGAGTCCCGTCAAAAGAATTCCACCATCATGGTAGAAAGCCATAACATCGCTCATCATGTCTGAACCGCATGCCGTATGAATTTCCTTATCTGCCAGATCATCGTGACAGATAACTGCAGAACCTAAAACTTCTGCTGCCTGACGAATAGTCATTTTTTACCCCTTCTTTATACTTTATTTTACCATGTATATATTCAATTGTCGAATTATCTTTTGATTAAAAGGTCAATTCGCATTCAAAACATGCTTCTTCAGGACCGATTCCTGCTACTACGGCACCAGAACCGTCTTCTGAGACAAAAAGCTTCATTTCTATTTCATCACCGGGAAGTGCTTCTTTTGAATAATTAATGCGGATTTCCCTGACATCCTTATCCTGCAGCTCTTCAGGCAGACAGTCGTATACATAATTACCGTATTTTGAATTGTTTACGTGACCGTTTGCATCCATGTCTGAAAAACGGACAATTCTTTTGCCTGCAGAAACAGCTTCTTCCGGCAGCATAATCTTTCCCGGAGCTATGCCTGCATAATCTGAAGTCGAAAGGGGTCTGTCCCTAAGGTCAAATTTTGCAGCTGGAATAATCCTTCTTGTCTTAAGGTCAACAAGAATCCATAAAGTCGAAGCAGTAACAAGAACTTCCTGTGTATCTTCGTCAATAATTTCGAATCTTCTTGTAAACTGAAGGCCAGTTTCCTTTTCTTCCCAAGTCCTTACCTTTATGAACTGGTCTTTCTGAGGCATTCTGATTATGTGGAATGATGTTCTTGAAACAAGAAGTGCGTAATTCTTTTCAGTAAGAACTTCCCATGTAATGCCCCTCATGGTGAAATCTTCTACAGCTACGTCTGAAGTAAGCAGGAGAAGTTCAGAAAGATGCATTTTTCGGTTTTTATCGCACTGTCCGAAATTTACTTTTAATGTCTTGTTAAAGATTATTCTGTCGTCTTCTTCGTAATATTCCCTGAATGTCAGCTCTTTTTTCATCAGATTCCCCTTTTTTGGTGAATTATACTGAATTTCTCTGAAAAGATACACTATCTGAGGGGACAGACCCCTTGTTTGGAATAAATACTGTGCTGAGGGGACAGACCCCTGTATACAAAAAAAGTAAACCGAGGGGACAGACCCCTTTTTCAAAATAAATACTTTACCGAGGGGACAGACCCCTTAACCCAAACACAAAAAAAATGCCCCGGTAACCAGGGCATTCAAATTTTTACTTTTTATATTGTTTGTTTAGCAGTAATTAAATCCAGAAACGGAAACCACCCTGAATAGGGAATGACCAAGGATCAGGATCAAATCCAGGAAGAATATAAAGCATAGGCTGCCAAGCACCCTGAAGATAAAATTCAAGGAAACCATCAAGCAACTTAAAGTTCAAACCGGCAAGAAGTCTTGCTCCAACTCCAAATCCCAAATCATTAGCAATGCTAATACTACCTGCAACACCCCATCCATAGAAGTAGCCTAAGCCACCACTGATTGTTGGATTTGCGAGCCACATATCTGCTGTAAGACCTACGCTAACAACATTTCCAAAATATCCGTCAGCTGCAAATACGAAAGGCTTGTCATCAAGTTTGAAGGTAATACCTGCACCACCAGCAAAAGCACCACCAATGTTAGATCCACCCTGTGCACCAATACCCAATGCGAACACACTTGTTGTTCCCATTACAAACAAAACTGCTAAAACTGCTAAAAGTTTTTTCATAAGATAATACTCCTTCCTGAGACTCACTCAGATTTATTTAATTATACTGAAATTATTAAAAATATGCAATTTCAATTCAACAAAAAAAAGAATACTAGAAATAGAAGAATTCTTATGGTATATTTAAAGTTGATTTATGAATTTCTTCAGAAAAACGTTCATCACATCCATACTCCTCTCCATTCTGACAGTATCAGCCGTTTCAGCACAATCGTTAAGACCAGTTGTAAGCGGAATTGAAGCAAAAGCTGTTTCCTCAAACAAAATTACGGTAAGCTGGCGTCTTCCAAAAAAGACAGAAGGTTCTTCAATAAGTTCACTTCTTATCTATAAAGACACACGTCCTATCGTAAGCAGGGAATCAATTGAAAAGCTCAAGCCACTTGCACAGCTCGCATGGAGTGCAACAAGTTATACTGATACCGTAAAGGATTTCCATGAATATTATTACGCAGTCCTTTCCCTGACAAGAAACGGTAATTTCGAACAGGATAAAAATCTTTATTTTGACGAAGAACTTGATGCCGTAGAAGAAACTGATCAGGGTGAGCTTCTACTTGTAATCCTGCCCGGAGTAAATTCTACAGTTAACGGTGTAAGGGTAAAAAGCCCTGTTGTAAAGAAAGAAATTCCTGAACAGACAGAATCAGCGAAGGAAAAATTATACAGCAATGAATTAAGGGAACAGCCTTTGCCATATATCGATATTCTTGGAACAGTAAATAAACCGGCTCCAAAAATCAGTACAAAGACAGAAGAAAAAGCCCTTAAGCTTGTAGGCGGAAAAAATACACGCATCAAAACAGAACCACTAGACGTTTACTATTTTGAAGAAGATCTGGTAAGCCCGGCCGGTGGTGATGAATATCTTCTTTTTGAAGTATTGAAGTCTTCTTTCGTTAATGCAAATTATGCAGAAGCAGTATCTTCTCTTGAACGGTTCCTTGCACAGAAAAGAACTCCTGAAGTCAATTCAAGGGCAACATTCTATCTTGGAGAAGCTTATTATTTCTGCGGTGATTTTGAAAATGCAATTGAAAACTTCATTCTTCTAAGCGACATTTATCCTTCTCTTTCAAGAAAGTGGATTGAGAATTCCCTTGAACTTTACAAGCTTCCTGAAGATCAGCGTTAGTTAATCAAATCTCTTACTGAATTGACCTTATCAGTGAAATCAATGCGTTCTCTTTCATCTTGAGAGCCTTGCGCAAAGTTTCATCTGCTTTTTCTGCATTCTGTGCCGGTTCAGTAACAGGGTTTCCGTTTGAATCTGCAGCAGGTTTTGTGTCTGTTGGTGCACTGCCGTCAGCAGTTACGTCTTTGTCAGAAGGAAGCTTTACGAGAACTATTTCATCTCCGTCATTAAGCACGTCATAGAAACCAGTCTTTGTATATGTACCTTCTGATATTTCTTCGTTTACAGTATCAATCTTTATTGTTCCAAGTTTTGCATCTTCCCTGTATGCAATGCCTGTTCCCTTGTCTACAGTATATACGCTGCCCTTTTCAATAACGTCAAACTCTGCACCCTTTACAATTCCGTCACTCTTACCAAGGTCAACAAGAAGTGTTCCGCCTGCATGATTTATTACCTTTCCCCTTATTGGAAGCATGTCGAGTACAGACTGTCTGAATCTTCGCAGAACATTTGCATACCTGTCATTGCCCGTCCTGTAAACATGAATCTTATCCGCAAGAGTTCCAGTTCTAGCAGAATATACAGAGGCATCGAGCGTAACAGAACGTTCCGTTTCATCAACAGAAAGAATTATAAAGTAATCGCATCCGTTTTCGCGGGCAAGCCTGTATGCTTCACCAAAGCTGTTTACCTGCGTTGCATCAACAGAAACTGCAGTAGAAGGAATGCCTGCAAATAATTCCTTTGCACATACGGCAGTAATTTTTTCAACATCAGGATGAAGCATCTGTACAGGAGAACAAGTATAGAAAAGCCCAAGGTTCCATCTTACCTTATCAAGATAGAATGTATCTATGTTCCATTTTGCTGACAGTGTATTTGTCATCATGCTCGAAAGTGCTTCGATTGAATCTTCGTTCTTTTTCTGAAGCACAGTCTTTTTTACTACAGGAGAATTTTCATCAGTCTGAATCGTAACTGC
>JAZUKU010000105.1:0-1911 GCA_045643485.1 Treponema sp.
TACTGCAGGCACTTTTCCTTCTTCGCACGTTACTGCACTTGAGCTTCAAAAAGACGCAGCTTTACTTGCACAGCGTTCTGTTGAACTTAATTCACTTCAGCAGAGAATTACTGTTGTTAACGATGACTTAAAGAACGTACACAATCTTTTTGAAAAATATTCTTTTGATGACATTACATGCAATTCGCCGTATGCAAAAGCTTCTCACGGAAAAGAAAGCCCTGTTGATGCAAAGGCAATTGCACGGCACGAGATATACTGTTCGCTTGAAGACGTGATTAAAGCCGCAGAATATCTTCTTAAACCGAACGGACGGTTTTATCTAATACACAGGCCTTCCCGCTTAAGCGAAATATTTGTCTTACTAAACAAATACAAAATGGAACCAAAGAGAATGCGTCTTGTGTTTCCGGAACAAAATGCAGAACCAACGATGGTTATGATTGAAGCAAGAAAAAATCTAAAGCCGGACCTTCTTATCGAAAAACCGCTTTACGTATATAAATCAAAAGGCATTTATACTGATGAAGTCCAGCAGATGTACGAAGCAAAAAACTGTTAGCCGCAGCATCATTCTATTGCCTGTGCGTCAGTTTTTATATAAATTGAATATATGAAGCTTATGTCTTTTCTGTTTAGAAATAATTCCGCAAAAACAGCAGTCCTTTTCTGTACAGCAGCAGTTCTTCTGCTTACATCCTGTAAGGAAAAAACAGTTGGCGCTCAGACACAAAAGCATCTTGGAACAGTGTGCACGGTAAATCTTTATGAACAGGGAACGGCTTCAGTTTACAAAGAAATATTTGCACGACTTGAACAGATAGAAAATGAATTCAGCACGAACATTCCTTCTTCAGACATAAGCATTATCAATCAGCATGCAGGACAGGATTACGTAACAGCATGCGATGACGTAATTTATGTTTTGACAAATGCACTTTATTACGCAGAAACAAGCGGTGGTGCGTTTGACCCGACAGTAGGTCCTCTGGTAAAACTCTGGGGAATAAATACTGAATCAGAAAAGATTCCGTCACAGTCACAGATTAACGAAGCACTTGCGCTCATTAATTACAGGGACGTTCAGATAAGCGGAAATTCAGTTAAGCTTAACCGCAGCGGCATGTCACTTGATTTAGGCGGAATTGCAAAAGGTTTTGCCGCAGACGAAATAGTTAAAATTCTTAAGCAGAATCAAATTAAAAAAGCAGTAATAGATTTAGGCGGAAACATTTACGCTTACGGAAAGAAAGACAAAAATTCAACACCGTGGAACATAGCAATAAAGGATCCTGCTGAACCGGAAGGCTCTCCTGCACTTGCCGCAAAGTTCATTGTAAACACAACTGTAGTAACAAGCGGCGTTTACGAAAGATATTTTGTTGAAGACGGAAAACAATATCATCACATCCTGAGCACAGAAACCGGCTACCCTGCAGAAAACGGAATGCTGAGCACAACAATAATTTCTGACTGCTCAATGGAAGCAGATGCATTAAGCACAATTTCATTCATTCTTGGTCCTGAAAAATTTCTTTCGCTTAACATAAGAAACTTCAGCGGACAAAAAAATAAAGGCGCCGTATTCATCAGTAAAGAAAAAGAAGTAACTGCTTCAAAAAATCTTTCTGAAAATATCAGCGCCTTTAAGCCAGAATATGACTGTATAAATTTTAGATAAACTTTTCCAGACTCTTGTGCGAAATCATTCCGGTCTTTACAGCAACAATATAGCTTCCAAACATTGCCGTTATTGCATTAAGTCCTGCAGCAAATGAACAGATAACTGGAGCAGCTGTTTTCAAAAGAAGATATCCTGCTTCAAAACCTCGTCCGTACTGAAGGCACATCAATGTAATTGCAATGAATGTACCGTTTGTCGGAAGACCACACTGGCAGAATGAAAGAAGC
>JAZUKU010000106.1:0-4122 GCA_045643485.1 Treponema sp.
ATTATTTCTATATAATACAGGCACTTTTTTTACAGGAATAAATTATGTTAGAGAAAATCCGTAATATAGGAATAATTGCGCACATAGACGCTGGAAAAACTACTACTACAGAAAGAATACTTTATTACTCAGGAAAAATTCACAAGATTGGCGAAATAGACAACGGTCAGGCTACAATGGACTTCATGCAGCAGGAACAGGACCGCGGTATTACAATTGCATCTGCTGCAATTACAACTGAATGGAAAGGCCATCAGATAAACATAATCGACACTCCAGGACACGTAGACTTTACTGCTGAAGTTGAACGTTCTTTACGCGTACTTGACGGAGCCGTAGCTGTTATCTGTGCAGTAGGCTGGGTTCAGCCGCAGACAGAAACTGTTTGGCGTCAGGCAGATGAGTTTAAGGTTCCGCGAATCTGTTTCGTTAATAAAATGGATCGTGTTGGTGCAGACTTCTTTGGTGCATTAAAAGACGTAACGGAAAAATTCAAATGCAATACAGTTGCACTCGAAGTACCGATTGGTGCAGGAAGTGATTTTGAAGGTGTAATTGATCTTCTTAGAATGAAGGAAATACGCTGGGATGCAGATACTGAAGGCGAAAAGTTTGAAGTAACAGACATCAGCGAAGCAAACAAGGCTCTTGCTGAAGAATGGCGCGAAAAGCTTATTGATACAGTTGCTTCTAATGACGATGACCTTGGTGAGATTTATCTTGAAGGCGGAGAAATTACTACTGAAATGCTTGTTGCTGCAATCAGGAAGGCAACAATCAACAGGACACTCGTTCCGTTCCTCTGCGGTTCAAGCCGTCACAATCAGGGTGTACAGCCGCTTATTGATGCAATTGTAGATTATCTTCCTTGTCCTACAGAAGTTCCTCCTGCTAACGGAATCCACATCAAGAAGAATGCAGAAGAACCTGTAGAAGTACCATGTGATCCTGATGCAAAAATGCCTCTTGGCCTTGTATTTAAAATTCAGTACGACCGTGAAGCAGGAAACCTTTGCTTTGTAAGAATGTATTCCGGAAAGATTTCTTCGGGAACAATGACATATAATGTTGGCAAGAAAAAGCGTGAACGCGTAAACAGAATCCTTCGTGTTAACGCAAACCACATGGAGCAGACAGACAGCATCTCTGCAGGAGACATTGCAGTATTTGTAGGCTACAAGCTTGCTCAGACTGGAGACACAATCGGCAGTGAAGGAATGCCTGTTCTTCTTGAAAGCGTTAAGTTCCCAGAACCTGTAATTTCAATTGCAATTGAACCTGAAACTTTAAGCGACAGGGATAAGCTTAAGGATACTCTTGAAATCCTTAGCCACGAAGATCCTACGTTTACAAGCCGCGATGACAGTGAAACAGGTCAGCTCATCATAAGCGGAATGGGTGAACTTCACCTTGATGTTCTTGTTACAAGAATACGCGATGACTTTAAGGTACAGTGCAGGGTAGGTGCTCCTCAGGTAACTTACCGCGAAAGCATTACAGCAAATGCTGATTACAAGGAAGAATACAGCAGAATCCTTGCCGGTAAGGAAAACACAGCCGGCCTTACATTACACGTTGAACCACGCGAAACAGGAAGCGGCAACAGTTACACATGCAACGTACATTCAGGTGAAATTCCAGAAGAAATATTCCAGGCAATCGAACAGAGCGTAACAAGCTGCTTCGGTTCCGGAATTAAATACGGATATCCGTGTACAGACATTGCAGTAACACTTACCAATGTAGATTACAACGAACTTACTTCAACTACATTTGCATTTGAGGCAGCTGCAGCCGAAGCTTTTGACAAGGCATGCTCTTCTGCAGGACCGGAACTTCTTGAGCCTGTCATGGCAGTAGATATCGTAAGCCCTGCAGAATTTGTAGGTGACGCTATGAGCCAGATTACACAGCGCGGCGGTTTGATTTCAAGCATGGAAGAAAAACCGGGTGGAAATATTGTTTACGCACAGGCTCCTATGGCTAAGATGTTCGGATTCAGTACGACACTTCGTTCCGTAACACAGGGAAGGGCAAGCTTCAGTATGGCATTCAGTCACTTTCAGAAAAAGAGTGACAGATAAATAAATTGCAAAAAATTGATGTTTTGTAATTGACACAAAATTGGTTTTTTGCTATATTCTTAACATCAATTACGCGGGGATGGTGGAATTGGTAGACACGCCAGCTTGAGGTGCTGGTGGCGCAAGCTGTGCCTGTTCAAGTCAGGTTCTCCGCAGCTAAGACTGTTTCGAAAGAGACAGTCTTTTTTTTTGCCTTTTTCCTTTATTGAAACGGAAATCCAAAATCGGTATATTTTAAATATCGAGGTAATAAAATGTTAGCTGTATTCGTAAACTGTGGCGCCGTAATTCTTGGCTCAATATTAGGCCTTTTGTTTTCAAAGAAATTTACAGATGAACTTTCTGACATGATTCAGACTGCATGCGGAATACTTACAATGGTTCTTGGCCTGCAGATGGCATTCAAGTATGACAATATCGTTTACCTGGCACTTTCACTTATCATTGGTGCAATAATCGGTTACGCACTCGATATTGACGGTGCAATACTTAAGCTTGGCGGAAAACTGGAAAAGCTTACTCTTAAAAAAGGCAGTGAAAATGGAAATAAGTCTTCTACTTTTGCATATGCGTTTTTAAATTCTTCTGTACTGTTTTGCGTTGGAGCAATGTCAATCGTTGGTTCATTCAAGGCCGGCGTTGAACACGATTATACGATTATCTTTACTAAATCAATTCTTGACGGATTTATGGCAATCAGTTTTGCAGCTGCAATGGGAATTGGTACTGCTTTCTCAATCATTACGATTTTCATTTACCAGGGAGCGCTTACTCTGCTTTCAGGAATTATTTCACCTTATGTTTCTGAACTGCTTATTTCTGAAGTTTCTGCATGCGGCGGTGCAATAATCATGATGATTGGTATTAATCTTCTTGGACTGAAAAAAATTAAAACAGCAAACTTTGTACCTGCTCTGGTAATAGAAGTACTTTTTGTTGAACTGGAGCCTGTTGTCCTGGGACTGTTCAAATAGTTTTGTAAAATGACGCTGTCTGCGTTAAGGAGTGTTTATGCTGCACATAGGATTTCATGAATCAACTTCTGACGGGCTTCTTGCTCTTGGAAAAACTGCCGTTGACGTTAAGGGAGATACATTTGCTTTCTTTACACGCAATCCGCGCGGTGGTTCTGCAAAAGAAATTGATCCTATGGATGCACAGGCACTGAATGATTTCCGTAAACAATATGATTTTGCGCCACCTGTAGCACATGCTCCTTACACAATGAATCCGTGTTCAGCAAATCCAGATCTGCGTACATATGCGCTTAACATGATGATAGAAGATTTTGACCGTCTTGAAAAAACTCCAGGCTGTTTCTATAACTTTCATCCGGGAAGCCATACAGGTCAGGGTGCAGAAACAGGCATAGACCTTACTTCAACAATGATTGCAGAAGCATTGAAGGCTGCAGGAACAAATGCCTGCGGTCTGGAAAAGCTTTCTACTGTTCTTCTTATTGAAACAATGGCCGGTAAGGGTAGTGAAATTGGCCGTACTTTTGAAGAAGTAAGACAGCTTATCGATATGGCAGAAGAAAAATACGGCTCTTCTTTAAAAGGAAAGCTTGGTGTTTGCATGGACACATGCCATGTATGGGACAGCGGTTACGATATTGTAAACAATCTTGACGGGGTAATTACTGAATTTGACAAAGTTGTAGGACTTGACCGTCTTTACGCAGTTCATTTGAACGACAGCATGAACGACATTTCTTCTCACAAAGACAGGCATCAGAAAATAGGTCAGGGGTTTATAGGACTTGAAGCGCTTCGTCGTGTTACAAGACATGAAGCTTTATGTGACAAGCCTTTCATTCTTGAAACGCCTAACGATAAGGACGGTTATGCTAAGGAAATTGAACTTCTTCGCGGTTAAATCAGTCTGTTTTTGTTTTATATATTCCGTTAAATTTTACTGAAAATTCACTCAAATTCCCTTAAATTCGTTTGACTTATGTATAGTTAAGCCCTATAATCTAAGAATAATATAACTCCGTAGGAGACCAAAATGGCAAAAGTAGAATTGAAAGGTATTG
>JAZUKU010000107.1:0-2734 GCA_045643485.1 Treponema sp.
GCGCCTTTGTTACGCGAAGATTAGCTTTTAGAATAATAAATTCTTTTAAGCGTTTATGCTTTTTTTGGCATAAGAATTTTCTGCAATTCCTTAGGATTGAAGAGTTTTCTTGTGTCAAGAATAATAAGGTATTCAGATTCCATACGGTAAACACCGTTGATGTATTCTGTACCAATACCGCTGAGCATCTGTGGCGGAGGTTTGATTTCTCCCTTCTGGATTGAAGCTACTCTTGATACACGGTCAATGATAATGCCTATTAAGCTGCCGTCGATGTCAAGAATGATAAATCCGCCTTCATCTTCACTGTATTCATTTTTTGCTTCAGCAACTTTCTGAATATGGAAACGCTTGTGCAAGTTGATGATAGGAATGATTTCACCGCGAAGATTGATGATTCCTTCTACATAATATGGTGCATTCGGAATTGGACGGACATTCTGAACCTTTACGATTTCCTTAACATCCATAATGTCAACACCGTACAATTCTTCACCTAATTTGAATGTTACAAGTTGTAACTGTGTGTTATCCTGCTCCATAAATTCAGCTCCTTTTGCAATGCAATATAAGTACATGGAACGACTACTGATTAACTTTCTCCGTTAATGGTAAAATTCCATATATACAATACTATTTTACACCACAAAACCGTATCTAGTCTACTATAAAAATCGTCATGGCAAATACATTCAAAACCCCCGCTTTTTTTAGCAGAACGGCACAATTTTCGACCGTAACGCCTGTCGTAAGTACGTCATCAATAAGAATTACCTGTTCTGGAATACAATTCTGCTTATTCTTAAAGTATTTACGGCTCAGCGCATACGAACTGCGGCTCAAGTCAAGACGCTGTTCCCTGTCGAGCTTTTTCTGCTGAAATGCAGTCTTTCTTTCAAGCATTTTCAATACCTTAAGTCCGTAAGTGTATTCAAGAAAGCTGCACAGTTCGTCTATCTGATCCCAGCCTTTTTTCCTGATTTTGCCGGGTCTTGGCGGAACAGGTACAATTGCAGGCTTACAGTCCGGAAACAGGCGCTCAATCTGACTGTAAATAAGTGATGCAAAAAGTGAAGAAAGAGCCCTTTTGTCTTCAATCTTCCAGCTGAATAAAAGCTTTTTTTTCCAAAGCCTGTATGTAAGCAGAGGAAACACAGAATCTGCACTTTTGATAACAGGAGCTTCCCTGCATGCCATGCATTTTTCCTTTTCGCTAAGAAGTATCTTTCCGCAGACAGAGCAGCGCTTTTCCTTTTGCGTAACAATTTCTGACTTTAGGAGTTCAACGCACTGTCTGCAAAGAGGAATTTCAAATGACGGTTTCCCGCACGAGATGCACTGTTCTTCGCCGAACATAAACGAAAAGGTTTTTCTTACGGCAAGAGAGCACAGTGAGTCTGTCTTGAATTCAGTTTTTCTTATTCTCTGCGTGAGTGTCATTTTTTTCCTCACTATATATATTCAACTGAATTTTAAAAATGTAAACTTTGAGGATTTTTTTTGCTGAATGAAACGTTTTTTTTGCTGAACAAAATATTTTTTTGCTTACTGAAGAAGGGCGCTTATTTTCCGGAAAGATTTTTCTTAAAGCGTGCAAGAGTCTGTAATGCTGACATTGGAGTCATATTGTCTACGTCGAGTGACAGTATTTCATCAAGAATCATTTCTTCATCGCTGAATAATGCTCCTGTAAGTGACGTATGTTCCTTTTCACGCATTTCCTTTTCTATTGCTTCTGCTGCCTGTGACGGTGATTCTGCAATATCTGCGGTTACTGAAATTACAGGTCTGTCTCCCGCCTCATTCTGTATGCGTTCAAGAATTTCGTCTGCCCTTTCCACAACTGATGATGGGATTCCGGCAAGGCGTGCTACATGGATACCGTAGCTGTTTGCAGATGAACCTTCAATTACTTTGCGTAAAAAGACTACTTCCCTGCCTTCTTCGCTTACTGCCATGCACAGTTTCTTGAGTGACGGATGTTCAATTCGTGTAAGTTCGTGGTAATGAGTTGCAAAAAGCGTCTTGCATTTAATTTTATTCAGAAGGTATTCGCTTACTGCCCATGCTATTGAAAGACCGTCTTCAGTACTTGTACCGCGGCCTACCTCATCCATTATTACAAGGGACTTTTCTGTTGCAGAACGAAGGATGTGTGCTGTTTCTGTCATTTCTACAAGGAACGTACTTTCTCCGCGTGCGAGGTTATCACTTGCGCCGACACGGCAGAATATCCTGTCTACAATGCCAAGATGAGCTTTCTTTGCAGGAACGCAGCTGCCTGTCTGTGCAAGCAGCGAAATGAGTGCATTCTGGCGTAAGAACGTACTTTTACCTGCCATGTTAGGGCCTGTAATAAGTGCAAAGTTTTTTGATTCAGTGTCGTCGGAAAGAAGAAGCTCATTCGGTACAAACTCGCCTGTAGGAAGATGATTTTCTACTACAGGATGACGGCCTTCTTCTACGTCAAATACTTTTGTATTGTCTACAAGAGGACGAACCCATCCGTGAATGTTAGCTGCTTCTGCAAGTGAAGCTGTTACGTCTGTGTAAGCAATTTCCTGTGATGTCTGAAGAAGATACGGTACGTATGACTTAAGCTTATTCCTTATTTCAACAAAAAGGTCTCTTTCAAGTTCAAGTATTTTTGTTCCGGCAGTATTCAGTTCTCCTTCAAGCTGCTGAAGTTTTTCTGTGGTGTAACGGTCAGCATTTTCAAGTTCACCCCTCATCA
>JAZUKU010000108.1:0-9088 GCA_045643485.1 Treponema sp.
GGGTCAGAGAAGTGGTCAACGTGACCAGAAGCTTTCCATGTTGTGTGGTGCTGGAAGATTGCGGAATCAAGTCCAACAACATCATCATGAAGCTGTGTCATGTAATGCCACCATTCGTTCTGAATGTTTCTTTTGAATTCAACGCCTAATGGACCGTAGTCCCAGGCACCTGCCTGACCGCCATAGATTTCTGAAGCCTGATAAACAAAACCGCGTCTCTTACAGAGGCTGATGATTTTGTCTAACGTACATGCGTGTTCGTTTTTTGGGTCACTCATTTTATAAAACTCCTTAAATTTTGAACATCAAGAAAAAGCTCAGCATGGGCCGCTAACTTAATCTTTCTGCCCAGAATCACCATTCGGGAATGAACGGTGTCAATTGCAAAAGTGTAGCATATTTACTCAATGTGGAGCAATAGTAAACAAAAAAGGCTGGTCTTGAGCCTGAAACATCAAAACCAGCCTTATTTATAGAAGAAATAATATTTTTTCTATTACACTACTCTTTCCAAGGGAAAAGGAAAGTCTTCCACTTGCGCGGACCAAGAGTTTCCTTATCTGCAGCAAGAAGGTCTTCCCACGGAACATCCTTTCTTTCCTGCTTAGACATGCCTGGATTTACTTCATACCAGTCATATTTATAGAGCCTTAACCTTAATGCATTTACATGAGCAAGATTTAAGCCAGTAAAACCTGGATAGAATCCTACGAGGAATATGCTTAATGCAATAATCAAAATGTCATTGAGGGCAACAACAATAGTAAACCAAGTATTGTCCATAAGAATGATGAAGCATTTCTTAAGGCATTTCTTAAAGTTATTGTGCATTATTGAACGGATAGGAATAAACCAGATGAGCGCAAGCAGAGTAATTACAGTACACCAGAAAATTATTGAAAGGAATACAAGTCCAAGAAGTGTTCCCTGAGTACCATCCTGTGGAAGCCACATGTTAAGGTAGTAAGGAAGTGTAATTGTAATAACAAGATAGATTACAGCAAGAAGAAGTCCGAAAAGGAAACCGTCCTTAACGCAGCCTTTAATCTGCTTAAAGAAATTCTTGAGTGAAGGAGAATCAAAATTAGCAATGCGCACAAGATTGTCGCCTTCAGCAAAAATAAATGTGCTTACAAGACCTGCTGAAAAAGCAACGGCAATAAAATTAAGCACAAGCTTATAGCCGTCATTCATATCTATTGAATTAATACCCATACACATGAATGCACAGGCAGCACAAGTTACCATAACAACAATGTTCGGTACAAGCATATGGAACATATTGTCCCATCCGTCACAAAAATTCTTTTTAAACCAAAATCCTAACATAAATTAAAAGATACTGGTTTTATTCTTTAAAGTAAAGGAATTAACTGATATAATTCAGGAATGAAATACACAGTTTCTTCCGTAATCTCACTCATTTCAAGACTTCACACATCTTCAGCAGATTTTACAAACAAGCGTCTTTCTGAACTGTCGGAAAACGAAAGCTTTGTTTCTTCACACGGATTCATTCTTTTTCAGCTGGCTAACGAAGAAAAGCTTACGATGGGAGAAATATCAAGGCGAATCAACAGGGACAAATCCACAACAACAGTACTTGTCAAGAAACTTAAGGCAGAAGGCTTTATTAAGGAAGAACAGAGTCAGACTGACAGCCGCGTAAAATATATTTCTCTTACGGAAAAAGGCCGTGAATACAACAAATTTACATCAGGCATTTCTCACGACCTTCTTTCAGCTTTCTATAAAGACTTTACTGCAGAAGAAAAAAAGGAACTGTTAAGGCTTCTTGAAAAAGCTCAGGCCAACCTTGACAATAGTTTGAAATAAAACTATATTTTAAACAACAGAGGTACATTATGCATAAAATCGTAAAATCAGTTTTAGTTATTTCAGCTTTAATTCTTTTGGCAGGATGTTCAAAAAAAGAAGTCAAACAGTCAGCAGCAGACATAAAATCTTCTGCAACAAATATAGCAGTATTCATTCCGGGAATCATGGAAGGCTCACCTACTTATGCAAAACTTGCACAGGGAGTAAAAGCTGCAGTTGATGAATACAATCAGTCTAAGTCAGATGAAGAAAAAATTGCAGTTACAGTCTTTGAAGCTGGTAACAATCAGTCTGAATGGGGCGCAAAAATAGTACAGCTTGCAGTAACCGAAAAATATGACGTAATCATTTCATCAAACCCTTCCCTTCCTGAAATATGTTCTTTCGTAACAGATTCTTTCCCAAAACAGAAATTCATTCTTCTTGACGCTGAATGTACGGGAAATGACCACATAGCAGCATTAAGCTACAACCAGAAGGAAGAAGCATATCTTACAGGATATGCTGCAGGCCTTATGTCTAAGACACACAAGCTTGGACTTATAGCAGCTCAGGAATATCCGATTATGAACAGGGTACTCCTTCCTTATTTCGAAAAAGGTGCTGTAGATGCAGACAAGAAAAGTACAGTTGACTTCAGGGTTGTAGGAAACTGGTACGATGCAACAAAAGGCGCTGAACTTGCCAATGCAATGGCTGATTCTGGAGTAGACGTAATCCTTCCTATATGCGGAGGCGCTTCACAGGGAGTCATTTCAGCAGCAAAGGAAAAAAACATTTACCTTTCATGGTTTGACGAAAACGGTTTTTCTAAAGCACCTGGCAGAATTATTTCAAGCTGTTATGCAAAACAGGATGAAGTTGCAAAAGAAATTACAATCGACTTTCTGAGTGGAAAGACTGCCTGGGGTACAACAAAAACTGTATCATTTGCAGACGGATGCTTTGAATTTGTTCAGGATGATCCGTCTTATATTGAAACAGTTCCTTCAAACATCCGCAATAAATTGAATAAACTCGTAAAGGGATTTTCTTCAGGAAAAAAACAGCTTGACTAAATGCTCATCCAACTTAAAGACATATGCAGGAATTATTCCAGCAAGAAAGTTCTTAACGGCATAAACCTGAGCTTTTCTGAAGGAAAAATAAATGCACTTCTTGGCGAAAACGGTGCGGGCAAATCAACACTGGCAGGAATCATCTGTGGTGACATAAAGCCCTCATCCGGACAAATTGTAATTGATGGAGCAGACACTGTTTTTAATTCAGCAAAAGAAGCAATCGATAAGGGAATAATTCTTGTTCATCAGAAACCACTTTTATCCTCAGCAATTTCTGTCAAAGAAAATATTCTTTTGTTTTCGCGTGAGACTGTAAAACACTTTTCGCTTAACAGGGAATTCAAACAGATTGAAGAAAGGCTTTCTTTGCTTAAGCAGCAATGGGCGCCCAGTCTGGATTTGAACTGCATTGTTAAAGACGCGGGAGGTGACAGCCGGTTCTACACTGCATTACTGGGCGCCCTCCTCCGCCAGCCGTCCTGTCTTCTTCTTGACGAACCTTCAGCTCTTCTTAATGCAGAACAGAAGGATGCTCTTTATGCTAATCTGGAAAAGCTGTGTGCTTCAGGGGTTACTGTTATTGTAATTACGCATAGTTCTGCTGAAGCTGTACGATATGCACGTTCAGTTACTTTGCTTAAGGACGGTGTTCTGTTCAGGCAGTTTGCTGACGGCAGTGAATATGGTGATTACCTTAATGAACGGGACAAGGAAACATTTGTTCCACGCCAAGATGCTTCTTTTGGAAAAAAAGATATTGCGGCAGACAAGCGAAGGGGAATATGTCTTGAAGCAAGGAATATTTGTGCATATCCGCAGAATAAAGCTTCGCTTAATGATATAGTCATCAAGACAAATTATTCTTCCATAACGATTGTAAAAAGCGGTTCAGACGGAGCGCTCAGCACACTGGAAGACATTGTTACAGGCATGGCTGATTTTCCATACAAAGGTGAAATTCTTTACGATGACTGCAGTATAAATAAATTCGATTCAATATTCCTCCGAAGCAAAAAAGCAGCTGTAATTCCGGAAGATAAAAATATCCGTGCATCAAATTCAAATCTTACTGTTGAACAGATGCTTACTGTTTACAACTGCAGCGGTTCACAAAAAGAATTGAATGTTCACGCACAAAACCTTATCCAAAAGGCATCAGTAAGCATTAATGCAGATGAAAAAGTTTCTTCCCTAAGCGGAGGAATGCTTCAGCGTCTTGTAATAGAACGGGAGCTTTCCCTGAACGGTGACCTTATAATTCTAAGTCATCCGTTACAGGCGCTTGATGTTTCTGCTCAGAATGAATTATGCCGTAAGCTTATTTCGCTTAAAGATTGCGGCAAAGCAATTCTTATTATTGGAGCAGATGATTTTCCGCTTTCTTTCTGCGACAGGGTTTATGTTATTGAAGACGGAAAATCTTTCTGCATGCATGAGTCTCCGGAGGTTAAGCAATGAAGGATTTCTTTTTATACTGCTTTTCTTCTGCATACGGCATTGGTCTCTGGCTCAACACTGCGGGTATCCTGATGTTTGGTGCATTGGGTAACTGTGCTGCAAACAGAAGCGGCAACATGTTTCTTGGAGGAGAAGGTCTTCTCTACCTGAGCGGTTTTACTGCATGCTCTGTTTTTGTAAGCACTTCTTCTCTTTCTGCTCCGTTAAGCTTTATCCTTGCCCTTCTTGCAAGCATTGCTGTTTCGGTTTTATTTACACTTATTCCTGCCTTTCTTTATGAGACTAAAGGTTCATTAATTCTTCTTTCTTCATTCATTCTTTCTTCTGCGGTAATTCCATTAATTGATGGAGCAATTACTTATTCAAAAACATCTTCTCTTTCCAATCTTCTGGCACTCCCGTTTATTTCAAAAGATGTCCGTCTTGCAAAGATTCTTCCGCCTTCTCCGCTGAATATTTCATTTTTTATTGCGGTTCTTTTATGTATTGTGCTTTATCTTTTTTTTACAAAGACTTCATCTGGCAGAAAAATGTTCATCTGGGGTTCTGCACCTGAATTTGCAAGATACGCAGGTTTTGACAGAAGAAAAAACACTTACTGTTCAATGGCTATGTGTGGTCTACTTCACGGGCTTTCCGGTTTCTTCTGTATATGCGGCACTTACTATACCTGTCACAAAGGTTTTTACAGTGGAATGGGATGGAATGCGCTTACTGCTTCGCTCATTGCAGAATCAAATCCACTGCTTGTATTACCTTCATCTCTTTTTCTTTCTTGGCTCTACAATTCTACCGATTATATTGCATTAACAAATAATTTTGGTTTTGATATTACTTCAATTCTGCAGGGAATTATTTTATTCATGACTGCAATTCCCTTTTCATTCAGACTTATGAATGCATCAATAAGGAAGCGTAAAATATGAATTTTGTTCTGCTGATAATTTATTCAATATTTCCTCTTCTGCTTATAACTACAGGTGCTCTTTTTTCTGAATATGCTGGAAGAATGGCCTGTTTTCTTGACGGTATAATTAATCTTGGTGCGTTCTTATGTTTTGCATTTACTGTTCTTACGAAATCTGTTTTTACAGGATGTATTCTTTCGGTTGCATTCTGCATTCTTACAGTATTTGTTTTTGAAAAACTTATTATGACTGTCAAAGCTGATGTTTTTCTTTGTTCACTGGCGCTGAATATTCTTTTTACTGCTCTATGTTCATATTTATCTTCGGTTTTATTCAATACCAGAAATGTTCTTTCTTCGCAATTCTTTTCTTTCAACAGCGGAATCATGCGTCCGCTCACTGCAGTTATCTGTTTCGCCGTAACCGTTATTCTTCTTTATTTTCTTTACTTCACAAAAAGCGGTTTATGTTTACGGATAAGCGGTTCCGACTCTGATGTTCTTGAGGCTAAGGGTATTTCTTCTTCTAAATACAAATGTCTTTCCTGGTGCATTACAGGTTTTTGCGGTGCATTATGCGGCTGCTGTCTTGCCATAAGGCTTTCTTCTTTTGTTCCTTCTATTTCGGCAGGCCGTGGCTGGATTGCACTCGCCGTCATTTTTCTTGGAAAAAAGAATCCTCTTCTTATTTCTATTTCTGTCTTTATTTTTTCTGTTGCTGAGGTATGCAGTTCCTACATTCAGAATTTTACTTTCTTAAGGAATATTCCGTCTTCATTCCTTCTTGCATTACCCTACATTGTCTGTCTTGTACTTATCCTTTTAATTCCTTCAAGAAAAAAATAATCAGTCGCAGTATGGAAGTGATGAAAAATCAATTGTAACAAACATATCGTCGTATGTTTCGGAACGGCGTATTTTTTTAACACTTCCGTCGCTGCACAGAAGGTATTCTGCGTGTCTGAGCAGTCCGTTGTAATTTGATTCGCAAGCCCTTCTGTTGACTCCGCAGTTTTCTTCTGCATTTCCTGTTTCATCAAAATATTTTCCTGCTTCCCCAAGAAACATGCTGTCAGCTGCGACACATATATCCAGTTCACTGCAGTTTTCTTTATCAATGAAGAATTCATATGTCTTTTTTATTTCTGCAATAAAGTCACCTGTTGTTCTCTGTTCCGGACATATTAATATTCCTGTATCAAGGATGCCTTCCTGTTCATACTGTCTGTATTTCTGTACGGCTTCCTTTTCTGAAAAGTATTTTCCTTCTTTACAGTCTTCTATATTCAGGCAGATTCCATCCGGTATCTGAAAACAGGCTGCATTTATTTTTTCAAGTACGGTTTCCGTTGAGGCAAGCATTCTTGCGCTTCTCATGTTTGCAACCATAAGTTCTTTTTCTGTAACTGTAGAAGCGTCAAGAAAAATATCTTTTTCTTTCATACTGCTCTTTATTGATAGAAGCATATCTGCCATATTTGTACAGAATGCTCCGACACCTTCTTCTTCAAATATTTTGAGCAGATGCGGATTTGGATTTGCTTTTACATTAAAGAAAAATTTCACTTTCTGTTTTTTATCAAAACATTCTGTTTCTTTCTTAACATAGCGGATTTTTTCCCGCAGTTCTTTTTCGTCATATACAAATGATGGTAATTCAATTTTTTCTGTTATCTTCAGCATATATTCATTATGTCATAAAATCTTTTTTTGTTTAATATTGACAACCGGCATTTTCTTTTATACGTTAAGTCAGAAAAGCAGGTGTAATGAAAATTGCTTTCTTGTAATTTTCTATTACTCAAGTTTGAAACTATGCTGCAGATCAGTATTTATTAAGGAGCTGAATATGAAAAAACTTATTTTTCTATCTTTCATTCTTTGTCTTTTTGTTTCCTGTACTTCTACAAAACAGGTAAAAAAATCTTTTGAAATTACAAAATGTCCTGAGCGTATGTTCTGGAAAATTGAAGGAACGGATGTCAACGGAAATCCTTCAGCTGTCTACATTCAGGGTACTTTTCATCTTGCTGATGACAGAATATATCCTGTCGCAGAAAATGTAATAAACGCTTTTGAATCAGCAGACAGAATTGCAGCGGAACTTTCTGCAGAAGACATGGAAAACATGCAGCAGTTATATACAGAAAAACTTATACAGAGTTACAATGATGCTGCAGGCCGAAATGTCGCAGAAGAACTTACTGATGAAGAATTACAGTTTCTTCTTACTCTTATTCCTGAAGAAACTTTATCACAGCTGTGCATTTTTGAACCTTGGGTATTAAACAACACTCTTTCCTCTCTTCTTTATATTGATACAGATCTTTATACAGACAAGGGGCTTGATTTTTATTTCATTGCAAGAGCAAATGAAGAGAACAGAAAAATCATTGCGCTTGATACTGTTAAGCTTCAACTTGATGTTCTTTCATACGGTAATTATGAATATCAGATTAATTCTTTGAAAAATATGATTTCTGAACTTAAAGATTCTGATGAACTTATGGAAATTACTTCTGCAATGTATGAAGCTTATGTTTCAGATGA
Organism: Treponema sp.; assembly: GCA_045643485.1. GTDB lineage: Bacteria > Spirochaetota > Spirochaetia > Treponematales > Treponemataceae > Treponema_D. The sequence continues at coordinate 7,816 of JAZUKU010000108.1, forward strand.
CATAACATTTTTTACAGAGCTTCTTAACGAATCTGAACAATCTTCTGCAGATGCAATATCTTCAGATGAAGAAGATTCTTACATGAAAGTACTTCTTGAAAACAGAAACAGAAGCTGGGCAGAACAGATTGTTTCTTTCATAAACCAGGGCGGCACTACTTTCATCTTTTCTGGAGCAGCACATTTTCTGGGAGACAATTCTGTATTTGCAATTCTTGAAGAAATGAGCTTAAAGTAAGTTCGTTTTAAGTAGACAAACATTTTTTTCTAAAGTAAGATTATTAGTAGGTAATTTTACCTATAACAAAACAGGAGCTTATAAATGAATTTCGGCTACTTTGACGATGAAAAAAAAGAGTATGTAATTACAAGGCCTGATACTCCGACTTCATGGAGTAATTATCTTGGTTCAACTGAATACGGTGCTGTCATAACAAACAATGCCGGCGGTTACGGATTCTATAAATCTGGAGCACAGGGTCGCTTCATGCGTCTTCGCTTCAACTCTATTCCAATGGATCAGCCGGGCCGTTACTTCTACATCCGCGATATGGAAGACGGTGACTTCTGGTCTGCTTCATGGCAGCCTGTTGGCAAACCTCTTGATCAGTATAAGAGTGAATGCCGCCACGGTACTGCATATACTCAGATTACTTCTGAATACAAAGGCATCAAGAGCGAAACAAAGTATTACGTTCCTCTCGGCCAGACTTTTGAATACTGGCGCCTTAAGCTTACAAACAATTCCGACAAGGTAAGAAAGCTCCGTGCATTCAGTTACTGTGAATTTACAAACCAGTGGAATACTGTACAGGATCAGGTTAACCTTCAGTATTCCCTTTTCATTGTCAAGGGAACAAAAGTAAGCGACAACATGCTGCGCTATGCAATCCAGGATCACCTTTACATTCAGCATCCTGAATATGAAGTTGGTGGAGCTTACATGAGCGAATGGATGGCTTTAATCGGCGCTCCAATGACAGGCTTTGACACAAGCCGTGAAGCTTTTATTGGAACTTACGGTAACTACGAACATCCAAAAGCTGTAGTAGAAGGGGCATGTACAAACTCAGAAGCATTCGGTGACAACTCGTGCGGTACTGTTCAGGCAGACATTGTGCTCAATCCTGGTGAAACAAAAGAAATAATGCTCATGCTCGGTATTGATGAAGCTACAACTGTAGGTGCTAAAGCTGTTGCAGAATTCGGTAACTTCGCAAAAGCCGATGAAGAATTTGATAAGCTTGTCAACAACTGGCACGCAAAGCTTGGT
>JAZUKU010000109.1:0-12605 GCA_045643485.1 Treponema sp.
GAAGGCTTTTTTCGCTAAGTTCTTCAAAACCGCCGGCTGCATATATTTTTGCAGAATATACAGCGTATTCCCTGGCCTTAATCTGATCCTGTGCAGAAGGACTGTTGCTGTTCAGCACTACTGCAAGAGCGTAATAATCTGCGCCAAGACCTGCTGTATTTTCATCAAGTCTGTCGTACTTCAATGCATTTTCCAGAGCACCAATTGCGGCATCCTTCTTCTGCTGAGCGGAATATGCACGTGCCAGATAGTAATAATCAAGTGCAATTTCACTAAGGTAGCGTTCCTTTATGTGAAGGTCAGCTGCATCTTCAAAAGGCTTTTCTGATTCAGCAAACCTTTTCTGAGCAAAAAGTATTTCTCCGCGTGTCCTGTAAAGATATGCAAGATAAAGTGCATCTTTTTTAAGGCCGGCTTCACTTTCATCACAAAGAACAGCTGCCTGTGTCAGGCTGGTTTCATCTTCATTTGCCAGAAGAAGACGAGCTTCGTACAAAGTACACATTGCACAAAGACGCTCACTGTCAGCGGCACGTTTTGCATACGATTTTGCTTCATCAAGAAGATCCTTAGGGTTACCGTCATTTGTTACGATAACGTAACTCATTTTGGAAAGGCATACTTTTGTAAGAAGATCTGCATTGTCTACGCTAAGGGCTTCCTTATATGCAAGGTCAAAATCATTCTTTGCAGTAAGATAGTCGCTGTGGGCAAGTTCAGTTTTTGCCATCTCAAGCCTGTTGTACGCAGAATTGGCTACTTCGCTTCGTTCCATCGTTCTTTTTGGAGCTGAAGAACATGAAGCAAATGTTAACGAAATGCAAAGGAGAACAGCTGCAGTCAAAGCAGCTTTTTTTACAAATACTGCTTTTTTCATCAGAAGCCTCCTCTGCCTGCAGGAAGAGCAGTACTTGTCTTAGTACGGTCCGGAACTCCCTTCTTTAACAGAGGATTATTCTTGAGTCCTTCCATTACATCCTGAAGCTGGAACAGAAGTGTATTTACTTCGCCGAGTGTTGAACTCAGATCGTTATCAAGAAGACTGTTAACGTTACCCATAAGACCGCCAAGCTGATCTTCTACAGTACCGATTGTTCCGTCAACAGTTGTAATTACTCCGTTTACATTTGAAATGATTCCGCCTGCACTGCCGGCAATTTCATCTACAGTTCCAAGAAGTCCGTTGATTGAATCTACAATAGTATTTATCTGAAGCATAAGACCGTCTACCTGAGGGTAAAGGTCAATGTTTATTCCCTTAAGAAGAATGTCTACATCTGAAGTAATTGAAGCAATATTATCAAGTGTCTTTGCAAGAGGCACAGTCGACTTGCCTTTCAGGATTAAGTTGAGCTGTCCGGTCATATCAGTAATGTTGGAAATAAGTGTACCAACCTGTGAAAGAAGACCGCTTATAGAATCTTTCTGTACAGCATAATTAACAAGACCTTTGTCTATAAACTGTGAGCCTTTTTCTGTGTCAGTTCTGAATATTTCACATCCGCCTATCAACGGAATTTTGGATGTTCCAGGATGAAAAATGAATGATGTACCAAGACCGATAGGACTTACCGAAAGTTCAACGAGTGAACCGTATGTTGCATAGTCCATGTATTTTTCCTTGATGTACCATTCAGCCCAAACTTCATCCTTTACAAGTTCAACCTTGCTTATTTTTCCGATTGTAAAGCCTTTGTATGAAAGGTTCATTTCGCTGGCAACATTTGCAGCAGAATCAAATTGAGTGCGGAAATAATATTTTTTTTCAAACCAGTTCTGTGTTGAACCAATAAGGAAAATAATCAATACAAGAGCAGCAAGAGCTACAATTGAAAAGAAACCTACTATTTTATCTGCATACCTTATTTTAAACTTCACTTCTATTTCCTCACTATCTTAAATCGTCTATATCTATTTCCTGTAATTCAGGAGTACCATTTCTTATTTCATACATAAAGCCAGGAAATTCCCAGCGGAACTTTTCGTTATGGCTTATGTAAACAATTGTATTTCCTCTGTCCACATAATCATGAAGCAGATTGATGACAGTTTCTGAACTGCGGTCATCAAGGCTCAATGTACATTCATCAAGGAACAGAAGCTTTGGTTCAATTACAAGAGCCCGTGCAAGTGCAATTTTTTTCTGCTCACCATCGCTTATGTCAGAAGGGCGTACATTAAGGCTTTTCGTATAATTTACCTGTTTGCACACATTCTGAATACGTTCATTCCTTTCCTCAAGACCCATTTTTGGATTATGAATCTGAAGGGGAAGCATTATGTTCTGACCAATTGTCTGGTTTGACCACAGCGCACTGTTCTGGAAAACAAATGCACAGTTATGGCGGAACTTCAAGTCCTCGTGATATGACATTGATTCAATATCTTTACCATTATACAACACCTTTCCGTGTGTTGGTATAACAATTCCTGCGAGTAATTTTAAAAGAATAGATTTGCCGCTTCCAGAAGAACCATATATTTCCGTAATGGTGCCTTCCCTTATTTCCATATTTGCATCTTTAATAATGTCGATTGAGTTTGCATTAAATGTTACATTCTTCATTTCAATTACTGCCATATTCTGCCTCACAAATAAGAAATGATTGTTACAAGAATGTCTGCAACTATAATCCAGAGAAGCGACTGGGCTACAGCTTTAATTCCGACAACAGGAACTTCAGTAGAAGCCCTCTGTACGGAAAAACCAAAGAATGTTGAACAGATTGCAATTACCATGCCGAACAGCAGTGCTTTAATGCATGAAACAAGAATCGTCTGAATGCTTAAAATCTGCAGCAGGCTGTTAAAATATTCCTGGAATGAAACAGGATTTACCAACTGTGTAATGAGTGAAGGAACAAGAAGTCCTGCAAGTGAAAAGTAAAGGTTAAGAAAGAATACACTGAATGTTGCACCAAGGAAACGGGGAGCTACAAGGTGTTCAAAAGGATCAACTCCAAAAGAAACATAGCTTTCAATTTCGTGATTTGCAACCATTCCGCCTATTTCCGTAGCAATTGCATTTGCAGAACGAGCCGTAACGACAAAGCCTACAAGAACAGGCCCAAGCTCACGTGTGATGATTGTTACAAGAAGAGTAAACACAAGATTACCCTGCCCCATACCGACAAGAGCAGGATAACCGACAATATAAATTACTGAACCAAGTGCAAGACCAACAACTACAATCAACGGAAGGGCTTCAACATAAGTAAACAGAAGCTGCATTATAAAAACCTTGCGGCTTGCTTTTCCACGCATGAAAAAATGGAATGAACTTACCAGCACACGTCCGATATAACCTATAGCGTAAAAAATCTGATGAATCTTATTGTTAACTGTTCTACCTATATATTGAAGCATAATCTTTTTTACTTAACTGATCCAAAATATTTTATTACTGATAATATCTTTTTATCTCCGCTTGTAAACTCTATTTTATTGAACTGTTTTTCAGTTCCCAGATAATAACATGCTGCAAGCTTGTCGCAGCCGTTAAATACATTCTTTCCTACATAAACTACTGTTGACGGTATGTATACAGAAGAAAGTGTTGAACAGTTACTGAATGCATAGTCACCTATTTTCTTAAGGCGTGCAGGAAGAACAATTTTTGTAACGCTTCTGCATTCAGCAAATGCCTTTGAAGTAATTTCTGTAAACTGTATTCCTGTAAAATCTACAGTACCGGAAACAACTGGAAGAACTCTTTCAAGCTTTTTCTGATTTCCTTTTTTACTGTAAAGGATAGTTCCGTCTGCATTAAGTGAATAAACTTTATTTGCCGGATTTACGTAAATATTTTTAAGTGACTTAAGACAGAATGCACCGTTACCAATTGCCACAACTGTTGCTGGTATTTCTACAGATTCAATGTTTGTACATTCAGCAAATACTTCTGCATCAATTTCCGTTACGACAACATCATCTATTGTTGCAGGGAACACTACGTTTATGCCTTTTTCTGAATCAAAAGAAGATGTTTCTTTGTTTTCGTAAGAAATGATTTTGTAGCTTGTTCCGCTCAGTTCACTTTCGTTTTCACAGAGAACAAAATGGAAGCCGTCATCAGTAACACCTTCCGTAAGTATTTCACCGGCTTCTGCAGCAAAGTTAATTCCTTCAGAAACATTTCCGTAAATATCCTGAGTCTTTATGCAGATTGAATACTTTACATCGTTTTCAAGATTACAGATTGCATAGGAATATTCGTCTACCTTTACAGCCTGAACACTTTCACCATCGAGCTCAAGAAGAATGCCGTAGAAGTCACTGTCAGCAGGAAGAGTCAGGTCAAAGCCAATCTTTTTGTCTCCCCGTCTTATGAAATCGAGTGTTACTTCTGCAGGAGCTTCCGTATCATCTTCTTTAAATTCAAAATCTGCCCTTAATACTGCATCAAGTTCTTCAATACCTTCTATGCTTTCCCACTGACTGTAAGGGCCGCAGTAATAAATATTGGAAAGAGCACTGCAATCTTCAAAAGCATTGTCTGCAATTAAAGTAATTGTGTCAGGAAGAACAAGTATTTCAAGTTCATTATCCAAAGCAAATGCTTTTTCTGAAATTGCAGTAACTGGATAATTGCCTATATTTTCCGGAACAGTTACAGTTCTCTTTGATTCTTCACAACCGCATACTGAACAAGATATACCGTCTTCATTTATAAAGTAATAGAAACCGTCTTCATCAATCTGTGTAATAAGTTCAGTCTTTATTTTCTGAGACTTAACAGGTTCAGACATATTCTTTAACTTGTCGAAAGAATAAATGTTGAAAGAATATGTTTCTTCATTTTCAAGACCGGTAACAAAGAATGAATTCTGAAGGGAAGAAATAAAATGTGTTTCAATAATCTTTTCAGCTGAATCAAGAACATCTATTTTAACACCGGCAAAATCTATGTCAGAAGGATTCTTCCACGAAAGGAGTGCATAACGGTTGCCGCCTTCTGCAACAACATTTTCAACTTTTCCAGGAGACATTAATTCAATAGGAATTGTTCCGTCATAATCAAAACGGATTTCTGCAGCTTTAGAAAGAATACGCTTTGAAAAATTCTTTAATGCTGAATTTCCGCTATCAATATTTTTTTCAAGAAGATTCCATTCTTCTTCTGTTCCTGTATAAAAAACAGTACTAAGTTTTGTATCGTTAAGGATTGCGCCAAGACCTATTTTCTTTACGCTCTTTGGAATTACAAGCCACTTAAGGTTACGGCAGTTCCAGAATGCACCTTCTTCAAAATCTGATGTATTTTCCGGAAGAATTACGCCTTCAAGGCCTATGCAGTTTTCAAAAGCATTTTTACCGATTGAAGTAATTGATGCAGGCAGATTGATTTCTGTAATGTTGCGGCAGTTTTTAAATGCTGCAGTTCCAATTGCAGAAACAGGTTTGCCGTTATGCATTTTTGGTACTGTTACTGTAATAGGATTTTCAATATGACCGTTTTCTTCTTCAGGAGTAATAACGTGTTCAGAAGAATTGTCACCGACGAATGACGTTACGACATACGATGTTCCGTCTGCTGACAGTTTGTATTCAAGTCCGTCTGTTATTGCAGGAGTATCAATTGAGAATGATGTTGCTTCAGAATATCTGCCTTCTATATCGTATGCAGCAAGAGTAACGATATATGTTGTTCCTGATTCAAGGCCCGTAAACTTATATGAAGAAATTACAGTATCATCAGTGCGTACCGTTAATTTATGGAACTTCTTTTTTTCAGTAACGGTTTTCTGATTCTGCATAAGGAGTTCAGCAATTTCTTCGTCTGAAAGTCCTGCTGCTTCTTCTTCAGGATTTTCTTCTTCCTGTGATTCATCAGCAGAAGCTTCTTCAGGGAACAATAATTCATCTGTTTCTGAAGCAGTGTCTGTTTCTTCTGCGGCAGGAACAGCTTCTGTTTCTGCATACACAGGCTCTTCTTCCTGCATATCCTGTACATCCTGTATTGGTTCAGCAAAAACATCTGACTGTTCTGTAATTTCTTCTGACTGAACAGATGCATCATCTGTCACTTCAGTCAAAGCTTCTGTCTGTCCTGAAGTAACTTCATCAACCTGCTGTGCCATATCTTCTGAATCATTTGATGTGTTTTCAGTTTCTTCATCAAACTCTTCAGGTACGTTTTCGTTTACAAGAGTAATTTCAATACCGGCAAATTTTTTATCCTTTGGATTTGTCCATGAAAGTGAAATATCATCTTCACCGGCTGTTGGAATGACATTCCTTACGTTGCCAAGTCCGCTTGGTATGGAATTGATTTTAATTCCCGTAGAATGATTTTTGCTTGAATCGTAAGTGATAATGGTAAATTCATATTCAACATTATTTGTCAATTCTTCAACAACGTATGATGTTGCCTTACCGGGAACGATTGTTGTGTGATAGTAATTGTCTTCTTTTGCTGAAGTTCGTATTTCAACATAACTGAAGTCGCTGTCAGAAGGATTCGTCCATTGAAATTCAACAGCTTCTCCTTTTTCAGTAGCAAGTAAATTCGAAACTTCTTCCGGAGGAGTTTCATCATTTGTCATATTGCATGAAGGCAAAAGTAAAACTACTGTTAATACGAGAAAATATTTAACCAGCTTTGTAAAATAAATCTGTTTCATAAACCCCATCTAATCTGCAGGAATCCCCGTTCCTTAAAAAGTTTAAAAAACTATCTTCTATAATACATATTATAGTGAAATTCAACAAAAACTCAATGTAAAAAGGCCTTTTGGGACTAAAATAAAGCTTGGCTTTTTTAATGACTGTTTTGCATAAACATACAGAATGTGTTAATATGAGGAACACAAAAAGTGAGGAATTATGTCGAAGCCCCTTATATGTCTTACACTTACAGGTGAAACTCTCGAAGAAGACCTTGAAATAGTCAACAAATACCGCCCGTACATTGATATAGTAGAGCTTAGGGGTGACTTTTTAAACAATGACGAACGCCTTGTTGCAAGAAAGTTTCCGCGCATGGCCGGACTTCCGTGCATTCTTACGCTGAGAAGAAGAATTGACGGTGGAGTTTTTAAGGAAGGAGAAGCAGCAAGAACAATTCTTTTTGCACGGGCCCTTTCTTTTGCAGATGAAGATTCCCGCAACAATTTTGCATACGTTGATTTTGAAGAAGACTTTCATGTTCCAAGCTTACAGGATGCAGCACTTGCATTCGGCACAAAAATAATCCGCAGTGCTCACGTAATGGATAAACCTGTAGCCAATATTGCTGAAAAACTTGATGAACTGCGCACAACCGGTTACGAAATTCCTAAGCTTGCATTCATGCCACAGTCACTTGATGACGTTAAGCAGCTGTTTAAGGAAGCATCAAAAATAAAGGATGACGGTCACATTCTTATTGCAATGGGACCTTACGGAATGCCTTCACGCCTTCTTGGAGCAAAAATCGGAAATTACCTGACATATACTTGTCCGCAGGAATATCTTGAAAAACTGCCGGGCCTTTCAATGTACGATCCTGTTACGCTGAACAACGTATACAACTTCAGGAACATTGACGAAAACACTGCACTTTACGGAATTACAGGATGGCCTCTTGAAGCAACATCAAGCCCACTCATTCACAATTCTGCTTACAAGCGCAAGGGAATGAATGCAGTTTATTTCCCGATCCGTTCTCCTGACATTGAACAGGCACTTATGTTTGCAGACTTCTTAGGGCTCAAGGGACTTTCTGTAACAGTACCGCATAAGGAAAAAGTTCTTGACTACATTCTTGAAGTAGACAAAAAGACTGAAAAGATTGGAGCAAGCAACACTCTTGTAAGCAAGGAAGGAATCTGGCACGCATACAACACAGATGCAATGGGTTTTGCAAAAGCACTCGTTCAGTTTACGGGACTGAGGTCTTTGCACAGAAAGCGTGTTGCAATAATCGGTGCCGGTGGTGCTGCAAAGGCAATTGCTTATGCTGTATTCAGGCTTGGTGCAAAAAAAGTCTGCATCTTCAACAGGACAACAAGTAAGGCAAAGGACCTTGCTGAAAAATATAATTTTGCTTACGCACCGCTTAATGCAGACAGCGGAATTCTCTTGCGCAAGTACAATGACATCATCATTCAGACAACATCTATCGGCATGAACAGACGCGATCCTTCCTGCGAAGAAAATGATCCGCTCTTCTTCTACAGCTTTACCGGTAAGGAAAATCTGTTTGACTTAATCTACACTCCGGAACAAACGCCAGTCATGATAAGGGCAAGTGAAAGCGGCTGCAGTGTATGCAACGGTTACGAAATGCTCAAGAATCAGGCTTACGATCAATTTAAATTATTTACAGGGGAAAAATACAATGATAACTAAGGATGAACAGAAAGTTCTTGCTGCAACAAAAGCAGTAGACACTATGATTGAAGAAGGAAAAATCTTCAGCGGAATGAAGATTGGTCTTGGAACAGGTTCAACTGCAATGCCTGCAGTTAAGCGTGTTGCTGAACGTATTGCTGACGGTACACTCAAGGACATAAAGGCTGTAGCAACAAGTTTCCAGACAACGCTTGCATGCGAAGAACTTGGCATTCCGGTTTACAGCATGAATGACAAAATAATCGGCGGTAAGCTTGACCTTGCAATAGACGGAGCTGATGAAGCTACAGTTGAAGGCACTTTGATTAAAGGCGGCGGTGCTGCATTGCTTCGCGAAAAAATCATTGCATACAACTCAAAGATTTTTGTTATTGTTGCAGACGAAACAAAAGACGTTAAGAATCACGGAACAAAATTTCCGCTTCCTGTAGAAATAATTTCTGAAGCAAGAGTTCCTGTAATTCAGGCACTTAATGACCTTGGTGCTAAATGCGTTATCCGTGAAGGCGTACGCAAAGCTGGCCCTGTTGTTACTGACAACGGCAACCTTATCGTAGACTGCACATGGGACGCTCCGGTTGATGCAGCTAAGATGGAAGACGCAATTGATGACATCGTAGGTGTTGTAGAAAACGGATTCTTTACAAAGATTAAGCCTATTGTATTCATTGCACGCGCTGACGGTTCTGTTACAAGGCAGTAACAGTAAGCTTTAAAACAATAAAGGCATCTCCATTAATGAAGTGCACTTCATAATGCTTTAGTAATCGGGGATGCCTTTTTTTATCTATTCAGCTTTAATCTATTCGACTTTTACGTGAGAAAATTCTTCGTCAACAACAAACAGTGTAAGTACTGTTCCCGGCTGTACTGCATAAGGAATTGTCAAAAGGTTTCCTCTATGACGGATTGAAATGTAATTTGTTGTGTTACCGTCTGTATCTGTTGCATCAAGACGTACTGAAATGTCAAACGGATAGTCAGGAAGATTTGCAGTATATATTCCATAAACAAGATCGTTCTGTTCTTCAGGGAATGCAATGTCTGCCTTTATGCGTGAATAATTAGGTACGTATTCGTCTGTATATTCATCTTCTGAAATTACAGTTCCGGCTTTTTCACCTTCAAGCGCAATATGTGAAGTAAATTCGTAAACAATCTTGCTTGAAGACATTATTCTTAACAGAGAGTTCAAGTCTTTTCCGGCAATTACAGGACGCTTTGTGTTTTCAAATGTATTTCCGCGGCTTACTATGAGCTGTACTGTTACAGGGTCAACAATCTGTGTTCCTGCAGGAGGATTCTGTTCAAGAATTGTGCCTGCTTCAGAAAGGTCTGCCTTGTAAACAGGTTCAGCAAGAACAATAAGCTGCTTCTGTCCGGTAAACTGTGTCTGAAGCTGCATTTTAACTTCATCATATTTACGGCCTGTATAATCTGCAATTTCGTCAACGATAAGACCACGGCTTACTGTAAGGTTGATTCTTCTGTATGCCTTTACGATTGCACCAGGTCCCGGATTCTGTTCAAGAATTGTACCTTCATCGCCAGGAAGATCAGAATATTTAAGCTGAATCTTTGGATAAAGTTCCTTAGCCTGCATTTCAAGAAGTGCTGTTTCAAGTTCTTTTCCAACTACATTCGGAACCATTACCTGTTCTGCACCCTGTACTGAAGTAAAGAAGACTGCAAGGCAAACAATTACCATGATTACGAATGTAAAAATGATTGTCCATAAAAGAGGCTTTCCTCCGTTACGGAAATTTTCTACCTGTGTCTTGAAATTCTGCTGTATGTCGTTAAATGTAATTTTTTTCTTTGGAGATTTTTCTTTCTTTGCTTTCTTTTCTTTTGCAGACTTTTCAGCCGGTTCTTCTGTTTCTTCTACAGCTGATGTTTCTGCGTTTTCTGATGTTTCTTCTGAAGAAGGAGCTTCTGTTTCCTGAACTTCGACTGTTTCTTCTGTCTGTTCAACAACAGCTTCTTCTTTTGATTTCTTTGTTCTAGCCATAACTTTACTTTACCATTTTATTTGATTGGATTCAACAATTACTCAAGTACTGTACCAATAAAGTCACGCGCACCGTTCATAAAGCTTTTGTAATCCATAGCCTTTTTTGCCTGCCACTGAAGTTCCTTTGCAACAAGAATGCCTGTTCCGCACTGGATTAAGATTCCGTATTTCTTGCTGAACGAAAGTACTGTTCCCGGTTTTGCATCAGGAGATTCTTTCTTAACGGCAGCAATTTCTTCTTCATCCATTATTTTTTCTGCTGATGCAGCCTGCAGTATTTTAAGCTGTACGCCGTTTGCAGAAGTAAAGCATCCCGGCCATGGTGTATACGCACGCAGCTGACAGTCAATTCTGAATGCACTGTTGCTCCAGTTTATCTTACCGTCTTCCTTTTTGATCAGCGGACAGAATGAAGGTGTACCGTTCTGCGGAACTGCCTGCGGTAACGCATTTGCCTTTGCTGTTTCCCTAAGAAGCTCTGTCAAAGAAAATGCGCCTTCCTTAGCAAAATAATTCAGCAAAGATTCTGCCGTTTCAGTTCCGGTAAGGGTTGTTTTCTTCTGCACAAGAATGTCGCCTTCGTCCATGCCAAGTGCTACTTTCTGGATTGAAAAACCGCTTTCACTGTCGCCGTTAAGTATTGCTGCATTTACAGGAGTGCATCCCCTGTAAACAGGAAGCAGTGACGGGTGAAGGTTTACGCCTCCCATCGGAAACAAAGCAATGAACTTTGGGCCAAAAATATGACCGTATGCAAAACATACGAATATATCAAATTCAAAAGGAGTTAATTCTTCGCGTAAAGCTGTATCCAAATGTTCCGGAGTAAATATCTTTATGTCATCGTTCTGAGAAGAATTCCACGCCTGTGCAACCTGAGCAACTTCTGTCGGGATAAGGTCCGAATGGCGTCCCTTTGCAGAAGGCGGATTTGTAAGGACTGCAGTAATTTTATACTGATTTTCTGAGCTGCATTTTGTACTTTCTTCAAGCAGGATTTTCAAGCAGTCTGCAGATGCGGCAGGGCTTCCTGCATACAGAACTTTGAGCATACGGTCTCCTTGTTACGAAAACTATTTGTTTTTCTTTGCCTGTTTTGCGGCCAGCTTTGCTGCAATTGATGCCTGCTTTGCTGCTTTCTTTGCTTCTTTTTCTGCGGCACGTTCTGCGCGTTTTTTAAACTGTGCAATAACTTTTTCCTTGTATTCAGGGTCACCACGGTCAATGTAAAGTATTCCGTCAAGGTGGTCGTTTTCATGCTGAACTACACGTCCCAGAAGACCGTCTGCTTCAAGAACAAATGGCTTTCCGTTTTCGTTAAGTGCACTTATTACAACTTTTTCCGGACGGGTAATTGTTTCGTTAACGCCTGGAATTGAAAGACAACCTTCATCGAATTCACTTGTTTCTTCTGAAGTTTTTATGATCTGCGGGTTAATGAAAACACGCTTTACGTCATCATCTGCAATTACTACGAAAAATCTTTTTGAAATGCCTACCTGTGGAGCTGCAAGACCTACTCCGTCTGCACTTACCATTGTCTGGAACATTTCTTCAAACAGTGAGCGCATTTCGTCGTTGATTTCTTCCGGCTTTACCGGTTCACAAACTTTTCTTAATACTTCTTCACCTAATTTAGTAATTCTCATTTCAATTCCTTTTTTATTTATTCAACACTTTTTGCTGACCGCAGAGGCGCTGCGGCCACTCAATTTATTTTGTTAAGCGCAGGCGTGCTGCCTTTGCGTGAGCTGCAAGTCCTTCTGCATCACCAAGGAAACCAGATGCTGTTGCTGACTTCTGGCTGCCTTCGCTTCCTTCGACAGTGCGTAATGTTGTAACAGTCTTGATGAACATTCTTACTGAAAGGCCTCCTGTAAAGCGTGCACTTCCTGAAGTTGGCAGTGTGTGATTCAAACCGGCTGCGTAATCACCGAATACTTCTGCTGCTCCGTGTCCTACAAACAGTGAGCCGTAATTGTGTACGAGAGCTGCAACTTTGTCACGGGCTGCACCTTCATCCATTGCAAGTTCAAGGTGTTCCGGTGCCTTACGGTTTGCAAATTCTGCTGCCTGTTCGAGTGAATCTGTTATGATTATTCTTCCGCAGTTCTTAATGCTCTGTTCTGCAGTTGATTTTGTTTCGAGTACTGCAAGCTGTTTTTCAATTTCTTCTGCAACTTTCTGTGCAAGTTCGCGGGAAGGTGTTGCCATTACCGGCTGAGCTACAACATCATGTTCTGCCTGAGCAAGCAAG
>JAZUKU010000110.1:0-2621 GCA_045643485.1 Treponema sp.
TGCTCATCCTGAAGTTGAAATACAGTTTGGTCCAAACATCAAGGACTGGCCGGAACAGAAAGCTCTTGGCGAAGATCTGCTTGTAAAAGTAGTAAGCGAAATTCATGATCCTGTTACAACAACAGACGAACTTATTCCTTCAGGCGAAACATCAAGCTTCCGTTCAAATCCACTTGGTCTTGCTGAATTTACATTAAGCCGCAAAGAACCAGCTTATGTTGGCCGCGCAAAAGCTGTTCGTGATATGACAGACGAAATCAAATCAGAACTGAATGCTGCTGTAGAAATTCTTTCTAAAAAAGACGCTGAACTTGGAAAGAAGGCTGCTGCTGCTCAGACTGGCTCAACAATATTTGCAGTTAAACCAGGTGATGGTTCTGCTCGTGAACAGGCTGCTTCATGTCAGCGTGTACTCGGTGCTTCTGCAAATATTGCAAATGAATACGCAACAAAGCGCTACCGCTCTAACTTAATCAACTGGGGTATGCTTCCGTTCGTTTACAAAGAAGGCGACAAGAACCTTCCGTTTGCAAATGATGATTATGTATTCATTCCTGGCGTACGCAAAATGATTGAAGAAAAGCTTCCGTCAATCAAGGCATATGCCGTTAAGAAAGACGGTTCTGTTAACGAGTTTGAACTTTCTGTAGGAGACTTAACTGACGACGAAAGAAAAATCATTCTTGCAGGATGCTTAATAAATTTCTACAGGAACTGACTTAAAATAATTCTGTGAATAGTAATCCGGAGTGTATTTTTGCTGCATTCCGGATTTTTTTTGCCATATAACCATTATTTCTAAAGCAACTTTATTCCCCAAAAGCGCAAAATATGTTAGTATTTGGCAATATTTGCGATATTTTTTTAACATTCAAAATTTCAGGAAAACAAAAGACAGATGAATTTCAGTGAATTTAATTTGAACGAAAACCTGCAGAAAGGAATTGAAGGCGCCGGTTACGTAACATGCACACCGGTTCAGGAGCAGGTTTTAAACGCTTCTCTTGAAGGAAGGGATTTATACGTTCAGTCACAGACAGGTACTGGAAAAACAGCTGCTTTTCTTGTTTCAATTATTCAGGAACTTTTGACACGCACGGATGTACAGAATAAAAAAGCATTGATTATGGTTCCAACAAGAGAGCTTGCAGTACAGGTTCAAGAAGAAGCAGAAAAACTTTCAAAATTTACAGAGCTTAAGTGCGAAAGTTTTTACGGTGGTGTAGGTTACGACAAACAGGTAACTTCTCTTAAAAAAGGCGTAGACATTATCATTGGTACACCGGGACGCGTAATTGATTTGAATGAAGGCAACCAGATGGATTTATCTTCAGTTGCATTCCTTGTAGTCGATGAAGCAGACCGCATGTTTGACATGGGCTTTTACCCGGACCTGCGCCGTCTTATCAAAGTGCTGCCTCAGTCAGAAAAAAGACAGACAATGCTTTTCAGCGCAACACTCAACTCTTACGTAAAAAATCTTGCATGGGAATATACCCGTAACCCTTACGAAATTACAATCGACGCAGACAACATTACTGTTGACGAAATTGACCAGCTTATCCTTCACGTTTCAAGTGATGATAAAATGAAGCTTCTTACAGGAATCATTTCCAAAGAAAATCCGGAAAGCCTTATCATTTTCTGCAACACTAAGCGTACCTGCGAAGTAATTTCAAAGAGGCTCGTGCTTAACGGAATCAAGAGCGAATACATAATCGGTGACCTTCCACAGAGCAAGCGTCTTGCAATCATGGATAAATTCAAGGCTGGAAAAATAAACTGTCTTGTTGCAACAGACGTAGCAGCACGCGGTATAGATGTAAATGATCTTGCAATGGTAATCAATTACGACTTGCCGAATGAATCTGAAAATTACGTACACAGAATCGGCCGTACAGCAAGAGCAGGCAAATCAGGTAAGGCATACACATTCTGTTCAGAACAGGACGTATACTCACTTCCTGCAATAGAACGCTATGTTGGCAAACAGATTCCTTCAAGTGTTGCTGACCCAAGTTTGATGGCTGAAGACAAGAGTGCCGGTGGTTACATACGCACAGAAAATTACCACGAAGGCTACAACGGCAAGTCAGAATTCGGGAAGAAACGCGAAGCTGAATACAGGAAAGCTCACGGTGGAAAAAGCCGTTCTGAATACAACCGCGGTTCAGGAAAAGGAAAAAAAGGTCACGGCAAATATTCTTCAAAGAATGCAGAAGCATCAAAAGACTACAGGCGTGACAGAAGGGTATTTTCTGCAGAAGAACAGGCAGCTCTTGCATCAATGTCAACAGACGAGCGCATGAAGCTGTATAAGGAAAAATATGCTTCTTCAGCAAACGGTTCTGCAAAATCATCTGACTCAAGAAAGAAAAACAGTCAGTACATAAAAAAACAGAACAAAAAATCACCAAAGAATTATTCAAACAAGAAGAATAATAATTATAAAGCAGCTAATTCAATGGCAGCAAAGAAGTCTGCAAAAAAGCAGGGTTTCTTAGAAAAATTAAAGTCATTCTTCAAGAAATAATTTCAGGCAGGAAATAAACAGGAAGGTAGAAAAAATGATCAGCGTTTCAGATTTAAGCTTAAAGTTCAGCGAAAGACCGTTATTCAAA
>JAZUKU010000111.1:0-24520 GCA_045643485.1 Treponema sp.
GGGGCTTTTACTCAAAGAAAGCTGTTTCAACTAAAACCGACGATACAGTTTCTAAATATGAAATAGACATTCCACTCCAGTATTCTTTTTACTGGCGTGCAAGAATTGGCTGCATCTGGCGTTTTGGAATGTAAAATTTCAGATTAAAAGAAAAGAATTATTGAAGTGCATAAAAAAAGCTTAAACACTTTTGTGTTTAAGCTTTTTTTGAGCGATGGGAGGATCGAACTCCCGACCCACAGATTAAGAGTCTGTTGCTCTACCAGCTGAGCTAATCGCCCGATATATTAATTTCGCAGCAGGAACCTGCCTTGAAAATCAATTACTTTTTTTTGCGTCCGACACGGATCGAACGTGCAACCTACGGATTCGAAGTCCGTTGCTCTATCCAGTTGAGCTACGAACGCATTCTCGGTTACCATTCGGTGTAATTCGGCTTAGGGTGCCTAGTGGGTTTCGAACCCACGACAACCAGATCCACAATCTGGGATTCTACCGCTGAACTACAGGCACCATGTAACTGACAAAAGAGATAATATCGAAAATACGGTATTTATGTCAATAGATTAAATTAAAAAAAACAAAAATTTGGCCATAATATTTTCCATATAATTAATTTTATTTTCCTAAAGTCAAAAATCCGGATTCCGATAATAAGACAAAGGCATATTGGATTTTTTTGATCCGATTATGATATTTGCTTAGAGGATAATGAAATGCAGGAAATTTCCAGAGAAAACCAACTTTTGACCATCTTAAAGAGCCAGGATCAGATTCTTGACTGTATGTTGAGGGAACAGGACGTAATTCATGAATGCGTAAGAAACAGGACATGGAATACTCTTGAAAGCAGCCTTTCAAACATGGAAACATACAGCGATGCATTCGTAAAGCTTGATGACGAAAGAATGGTTGTTTCAAAAGACGACAGCGACATGTATTTTCTTCCGGAAATTGCACCTGTTCTGGCAAGCGTAAGGACAAAGCTTACCAGAAGCAAAATTGAAAACGAAGCACTTTCAAGCTATGTTCACGCAACACAGGATTTTCTTGACGAAGTTCTTGAAGAATGTGTTCCTCAGGAAAGAAATACCCTCTATACAAACAAAGGCTATCTCAAAAAACCGGAACGCCAGAGTCTTCTGGTAAACAGGTTATTCTAACGGAGGCAATATATGGCAAATTCATTTGCAGGAATTGAAATTGGAAAAAGAAGCTTGATGGCTCATTCTACACAGATCAGTACTGCAGGTCATAATATTTCTAATGCAGACACTGAAGGCTATACAAGGCAGCGCGTAAACGTTAAGGCATTTGACCCGCTGTACCGCCCGGATCTGGAAAGAGCTGAAGTTGCCGGACAGATAGGCCAGGGTGTAAGCGCTCAGAGCATAGAACGCATCCGTGACGAAATGCTTGATTCAAGAATTGTTGCTCAGGGAAGTACAGAAAGCTACTGGGCTACAAGGGAAAACTACTACACTCAGATTGAACAGATTTACAACGAACCGGAAGAAATATCAGTAAGAAGCAATCTTGATAAATTCTGGGAAAGCTGGCAGGAACTTTCACTTTATCCTGACAGTGATGCTGCACGTCAGGCAGTTGTTACACGCGGTGACAGCCTTACTAATTCAATTCAGCAGCAGTACAGAAGCCTCCGCGGTATCGGCGACCAGATTAACAGCGACATTGAAGCTACTGTAAAGCAGGTAAATGATTATGCAAAGCAGATTGCAGACTTAAACGGAGAAATCGTTCGCAGTGAAGCAATGGGTGACAATCCAAACGATTTGAAAGACAGACGCGATGTTCTTGTAGAAAAGCTTTCTGGCTTAATCAACGTAACAGTTTCTACTCTTGATAATGATGAATATATGGTTCATACAGACGGACAGGTAATCGTTCAGGGAAGTGTTTCCCGTAAGCTTGAATCAGTTCCGCTTATTGACAACAACGGTTACGGAAAGCTTGTATGGAGCGACACTGGTAACGATGCTTCTTTCAAAGCCGGTACTCTTGGAGCACTTGTTGAACTTCGTGACAAGGATATCCGTGATGAGATTCAGTCTTTGAACACAATGACAATGAACTTCTCTGATTTAGTAAATGACGTTCACCGCAATGCAATCGGTAAGAATAATGTTACCGGACTTGACTTCTTTACACAGCATCCTTTTGTACAGAATGTAAACGGAAACTACGACAGAAACGGCGACGGTGAATTTGATACATCATACATCTTCCGTTTGACAGGTACAAACGAACTTGACTTGCAGCAGCAGATTGGCCTCGAAGGAACAATGACTCTTAACGGACCGGACGGAAACGTAAATGTTGCTTATTACGCTACAGATACTGTTGAAGACGTTATCAACAGAATCAACGACAGCAATACTGAAGTCAAGGCTTATTTGGACAGGAACAATTCACTTGTACTTAAGGCAACAACTTCACAGGCTATTGAAAATCCTGATTTTGTTATCCGCCATGTTGAAGATTCAGGCTTCTTCCTTACCGGATACGCAGGTATTTTACAGGCAAGCGGCGAAGAAGGTGCCTATGACTTTGCAAGGGCAGATGCAGTTGACGTTCTTGCAGAAGCACAGTTCTCTGTTTCACCTGTACTTAATCCGGCTGAATATGTTGCAGTAAATGAAAGGCTTCATTCAGACGTTTCAAGTGTTGCAGCTGCATTTGCTGACTCGAGAGGAACAGTAGAAGCAGGTGATGCACGTGCAGCAGTAGAAATTGCTTCTTTAAGAAATACAAAGGTAATGATTGGCTCAAGCCGTACGTTCGATGACTACTTTGCAGAAAGAGTTACAACTGTAGGCTTAAGGGGCGAACAGGCTCAGAATATGCTCGACAGCCAGAACAAGATAATGGGTGACTTGAGAAACCTCCGCGACAGCATAAGTGGCGTTAATATTGACGAAGAACTTGCAGACATCATCAAGTTCCAGCACGGTTACAATGCTGCAGCAAAATTCATTACTGTTCAGGATTCGCTTCTTGATACACTGATCAACAGAATATAGTAAAACGAAACAAAGACCGGTTAACGGCAGGAGAACAATATGCATAGAATAAGTTCACAGATGAATAACAACGACACACAGTTCAATCTTCGTATGCAGGAAGCTCGCCTTTCTAAAGTACAGAATCAGATTGGAAGCCAGTCAAGAATTTCTTCTTTAAGGGATGATCCTCTTGCTGCAGGTCATCTTGTAAGATATCAGTCTTATCTTGCGCGCGTTAATCAGTTTGAAAAGAATGCACAGACTCTTGCTGACCAGTATCAGGTAAGGGAAGGCTATGTTAACCAGAACTTACAGATTATGCAGCGTGTAAGGGAACTTGCCGTAACTGGTGCAAACGGACTTTACGGAAAGGACGACCTTAAGAATATGGCTAGTGAAGTTAACGAACTTCTTAAGGAACTTATCCAGAATGCAAACGCAATCGGTCCTGACGGTAATTCACTTTTTGCCGGAACAAATACAAAAACTACTGCTTTTGAAGCAAGCCTTGGAAACGTTGAGGGAGCAGACGAACCTTTAATTACAGAAGTACGCTACAACGGAAACATTACTGCAAACAAAGTTGAAGTAGACGAAAATGCATTCCTTACAGTAGACAACGGCGGTTCAAAGACATTCTGGGCAGAAAAGCAGAGACTTATTTCTTCAAGAGATGCATCTGCATGGCAGGCTCAGGAAGACAGCATAATTAAGGTAGACAATAAGGAAATCAGGATTACTGCAGGAGACAACCTTTATTCTGTAATAGCAAAAATAAATGACAGCGGTGCAGCAGTAAAAGCATCAGTTGATCCTGTAAGCTTTGGAATTGATCTTGAAACGACAGACGCTCATCAGCTTTGGCTTGAAGATAAAGCTGGTACTGTATTAAATGACCTTGGAATAATAAGTGACGTAAGCCAGAGACCACCATACAACATGCAGACAGGCGTAAGACTTTCCGGCGGTTCATTGTTTGATGCAGTAATTGCGCTTCGTGATGCAATGCTTCGTGGTGATAATGAAGCTATTGGCGGACGTGTACTTGGCTCAATTGATGCCGGTATGGGTAACCTTACTGCAAGAGTTGCACAGCTTGGAAGCGATTACGAAAGGGCTCAGAACAATATTGCACGCGGTGAAACAAACAACCTTAACGTAACAAATCTTGTAAGCCGTGAAGGTGACATTGACATAACAAAAGCAATTACAGATATGAAGATGCTCGATTACATAAATCAGGCAACAATGAGCAATGCAGGCAAGATGTATTCAAGCACATTGCTTAACTACATGAAATAACAGGTGACTTATGAAAGTACTTTCTAAAACAATGGGCAGCGTAGAAGTTGCAGAAGAACACATCATCAATATTCCGCAGGGACTTTTCGGTTTTGAGGAATACACTGACTTTGCTTTGATTACAAGTGAATATCAGCCGTTCGTCTGGCTGCAGTCACTTCAGGATAATGCACTTGCTTTTCTTGTAATAGATCCGTTCATCATCTGCGAAGATTATGAAGTTGACATTGATGACAGGGAACTTGCAAAGATAGGCATAAAAGATCCTTCTGACATAATGGTATTTGCAATCGTAACAGTTCCAAAAGACGGAAGCCCGATTACCGCAAATTTACAGGGACCTTTGATCATAAACAAAAGGGAACGTAAATGCATGCAGGCAATTCTTACAGACTCAAAGTGGACAACAAGACACAACATCATTGAAGCTTTGCGCAAGAAGGGAGACATTTAATGCTTATTCTTTCACGCAAACTTGATGAAAAAATCAAAATAGGGGATGACATTACTCTTACGATCATCGAAATACACGGTGACCAGGTTAAGATTGGTGTTGAGGCTCCAAAGAACGTAAAGGTTTTCAGACAGGAAGTTTTTAACGCAATTCAGTCAGAAAATAAGGCTGCAGCTGCTCAACCGTCAAATGATGAATTAAGCAAACTGCTTTGTTTGAAAAAATAATTATAAAAAGAGCAGATTATTCAGAAGCTTTCTTGCTTTCGTAAACAATTTCTGCTTCGCTTTTCCTTAAATACATCGGTCCTTCGTATTCAGCAAGGGCCGGTTTTTTTTCTTCAATCATCTTTTCTGCAATCTCAAAAAGGCTTTCACATGCATCTGTTTCTGGTGTAAAGCAGTGGATTGCGTAAAGAGGAGTCTTTTCTTTAACCAATGCAACGAACTTAGGTGCATCAGGTCCGCATACAAGAACGTCTGTTTCAGGATCTATTTCGTTAAGTATGTCTTCGATAGAGCTGTCCTTGTAAGCAGATATTTTTTCACCGCGAAGGTAAAATGCAGAAAAGAACATTTCCCTGTTACCGTCAACAACTGGAAGAACTGTTTCTATTGCAGTGCGGTAAGGGTAAGCATAAGCATCAAGAGTAGGAATTCCGTAAATTGGAGTTTTATTTGCAAGTTCAAGTGCCTTGAGTGCGCTCAAGCCTAAACGCAGACCGGTAAAAGTTCCCGGACCAAGAGTAACAGTTGTGTAGTCAAGGTCTTTTGTTGTAAGACCGATTTCATTTAAAACAAAGTCGATTGCAGGAAGAATTTTTTCTGACTGTTTCATTCCTATGTTGAGTGAAAGTTTTACCTGGTGATTATCGTCTTTAGCAGCAATCGTTAATTTAGAAACTGCACAATCTATTGCAAGAGCCTTCATGATTTTTTCCTTGTATAATTTATTTGATTTCGCCGTTGTTCCAGTTGTCAAGAGAAATTACTCTTGAGCCGTCATCTTCGGGCATTATGTTCATCCAGATTGTATTTTTTGGAAGTTCGCTTTTTATTTTTTCGCTCCATTCAATGATGCATACGCCTTCGCCAAAAAGCATGTCGTCTACGCCAAGATTGATGAAGTCTTCTACGGAATCAAGTCTGTATACGTCCATATGATACAAAGGCATTTTTGTTCCTTCATATTCACTTATTAAACAGAATGTAGGGGAGGTAATTGTATCATTTACTCCCAGTGATTTTGCTATACCTTTTGTAATTGTTGTTTTACCGGCAGCCAGTGTTCCTGACATGGCTATGATGTCACCCGGTTTTAATAAAGAACCTATTTTTTCACCCAGCGCAATTGTTTCTTCTGCTGAGTGAGTTGTTATTTTAATCAAGGTAATGCACCTTCTTTTGATAAAGTTAATATGTGCTCTTTTAAAGCTTTCATTATTGGAAATACAGGATAATTTATAGCATTTGAAATATCATCAACTTCAATAGTTTTATCACCCAACGGCCCAATCTCTATGGAAAACTGTACCGGTATATTAAGTTCCTGACCTGGAATTTCAATTACAGCATTTCCCTTGTAACGCTGCATGTAATAAATCCAGCCTTCACCCTTTTCCAATGAATTGATTTCTAACACTCTCATAACTTTAAATAATACAACTAATTCACGAATTTGTATACATATGCACTTATTAAATTTTTAATTTTAAGGTCAATTGCCGTGAATTTAATATGCAGTGCAAAATGTTCTGAAGAATCAGCTCTTTCTGAGCCGACAATGATTCCAATTGCAGAATGGTTTATTGTATCTGATTCAAGCGGGTATTCAATGTAGATGAACTGTTCCTTTTTGATTGGAAGGGAACATATTATCTGACAGCCGGAAGGAGAAATATCCCTTATTATGCCGCTGTATCTTTTTTCCTTCGGTGTAAATGAAGTTTCTTCTGTATCACTGCTGTTTTCTGATTCAACCGTAACTGCAGAAAACTGACACTTTTTGTTAATCTGAAGTCGTCTTGAAGTACGCCTAAGCATTATGCTCATTGTATTTGAGTGGCTTACAAACATCAGTGGAGAGCCGTCTTTTGCAGTTTCGTAGCGGATGATTCTTGTGTCAAAAAGATATGCTATGTCAGATTTTGCTTTATAAGTAAAATTGACTTTTTCCATTTGAGCCGGTTTTGACTGGCTGTTTGCAAATGTTTTTGGTATTGAAAGAAGAAGTCCCTGAGAATTGTTTTCTGCGACTGTAAATGTCCATGCTATACGGCTTCTGTCTATATACGTAAAAGTCTGTCCTGCAGGTATTCCTTTTGTTGACGAAATAATCTGTGAACTTGACCTGTATTTGTCAAACTTGTATTTGACTGAAAAAAGATTCTGTTTCATTGTTTCAGAATCTGGTTTTGTACATAAGTATGCATATTCTTTTTTCAGGTATTCATCTGTTGATTTTTCATCCCTTATAAGATATTCAATATTGGGAACATTGAATTTCCTGCAGATAAGTTCAAGAAGGCTTTTTTCCTGTTTGGTAAGGTTTACCAGTTTTGATACATTGTCAATGTTTTTTTGAGTCGAAGGAAGCTTTTTTCGTGACTCAATCCATTCCGGTGAAGAATGTGCCTTTTGTACGCCTTTGTATAAGAAATATATGACAAGCAGAACCAGAATGATTGCAAGGCCAATAAAAATAACTAAATAATTGCCGGAATTTTCTCTGGCAAGTACAAGGGAACCGCCCATACTAATTTCCTTTCTGTATGCTGTTGATGGCTTCTGAAATAGATTTAAGTCTTGGACTTATTTCGTATTCAGAAAGATCTCCTATGGTTACTGTATCTTTTGATTTAAGCGCTTCTTCGAAGTCAGAAAGAACAGGTGAAAATTCAGAAAAGAAAGTACCTATGTCTTTTCCTTCGATTGTGAGTTTTGTATAGACATCCTGGAATAATGCGGAAAGTGCTGCTGTATGACAGAATGTATCAATTTCCTTTGCAAGACTGGTAATCAATGTATTTGCTTCTGCGTCTTTTGCACTCTGGAGCATTACGGGAATATCTTCAAGCTTTTCTGCAAGTTCAGTAAATATTCTTGATGATTCTGCAAGAGATGAAATGACTTCGCCTTTTGAAATTACTGTTAGTTCAATGAGTGTGTTTTCTTCAAGCGGCTCGCTGATGATTGCATCAAATTCTTCAGAGGTAATTTCTTTTTTATTAAGACAGATTTTTATTGTTGCAAGTTCAGATTTTTCTGCTTCAAGCTCAAATGATTTAAGTACGTCGCCTACAGTTTTTTCGTTTTCAAGCGTAATGTCCAGATTCTGTCCGTTAACAATTAAAGTCATTTGTATTTACTCCCGCTATTTATTATTTCCGCTGTTCTGCTTAGAGAAGTTGCTTATTGTGTTTGACTGTGATTCAAGACTGTTGAGCGTACCTTCCATAGAGGCATATTTTCTCTTGAGTTCCTGTTCCTTTTTATCAAGCTGTTCTTCAAGACGCGTAATTTTTGTGTTGCTGCTTTTAATGCTTCTTTCGAGGGCAGAAGTTTTTGTAGAAAGAATGCCGCCTGACTGAACCCATGCAGTAAGCTGTTTGTCGAGCTTATAGCCGATTCCGTCATCAATAATCAAGTCTCCGTCCTGGTCAAAGCCAAAGATATTCTTTATTTCAGTAAGGTTGTTTTCCAGTGCTGAATCAAGCTTCTTTTCGTCAATTTCAAGATAGCCGCGTAACTGTGCTGCATTGTATCCTGCTGAGCCTGAGCTTGCGTTTGTAGAAATGCCTATCTGGCTCAGCATTGTAATTTCTGCGTCTTCTGAAAAACGGTAGTTGTTTGCAATTATCTGCTGGAGTGAATTCTTTCCGCTAGTGATTGTCGTGTCACCAAAGAACATTCCAAGCTTTTCCGTCTGCTTTTCAATTTCATCGTCTGTAAGGTAATCAAGTTCGTTTATTATTTCAGGCTTGTTCTGGTAAAGGATATTTAGTTCTGCAATAGTCTGATTGTATTTTCCTACAAACGTAATGAGTGCATCTTTTGCGCTTTCCTTATCCGGTTCTACCTTTATGTTTGCTGTTTTTTCTGTAGGTTCGTGAAGATGAAGCGTAATGTGCGGAACTACGTCATCAATATCGTTCTCCGGTCTTGTAAGTGTAATTCCTTCGTACTTGAATTTTGCATCTGCTGCCTGAGTAATTGCGTGAACTGGTGCAAATCCAAGTGCTTCTGCTTCGTTGTACGAGTCCGGTACCGAAACAGTATACTGCTTTCCAGTATTGCTGTTCCTTAACACAAGTGATTCTGCATTCGGGAAATCTTTAACGTCAAGCTTTACTGTCCTTTCGCCTGTTACTGAATCTTTTGCAAACTGAGTAATGTCTACAGGTGTTTCCGTACCGTCAGAGTTCTTTACGAAAAGAAGTGAATTGTTGCTTACCGGCTGAACCGGCACTATTGTTGCTGGATCCTTTAACACAAGAGTTGTTTCTTCAAGGTTGTTGTAAACACTTACGCCCTTAAATTCAATTCCTCCGGAAGAAGGAATTTCCGGTCCTCTTGCAACCGAATTAAGTTCAATCGTTATATCATTAATTTCCTTTTCGGAAACTGTAAATTCAATTTTATTCTGCGGACTTGATTTTACTGATGCCGGAATGCTTACAGTAACGCCGCTTCTTGGCGGAAGATTTATTTTTCCTTCCTGTACCGTTACGTTTTCCTTTGAGATGAGCGGAAGGTTCTGCTGTACGAAAGAATCTTTTGTTTCCGGAGTAGTGTATGCTGCTGGTGTTGAATCAAAGTGAATTTTTTCTGAACGGATTGATTCAACCATTTCAGTCTGTTTTGCAAAGTCCAGTGCTGCGTCTTCAAAGATAAGCCTGTTTTCTTCACCGGTCTTAAGGCTTTCCAGAAGAAGTGACTGCTGGTTTTTAGAAACTCCGATAAGGCTTGCCTTTATGTACTGACCGCCGCGCTTGTTGAGAGAATTAACCCAGTCGCTCAGTTTTCCGCCTTTCCAGTTAAAGTGAATTGTTTTTTCGCCAACTTTGTAATTGTAGTTACCGGCAGGAACCTTCATGTCCTTGTCAATGTTTCCGCTTAAGAATCTGTCTGCGGTTGCCGGATTTATTACATCAATCTGGAAAGAGCCAAAGTCTGCTTCTCGTCCTGCGTCTGCAGTAACGGCTGCTTCCTGTGATGATGATGTTAATTTATTGCTGAATGGATTTTCAAAAGAGTAGAGTGTCTTTACGCTTTCGCGCAATGTAGTCATTTTCTGGTTTACGTCACGCCATGCACTCTGCTGGGCATTATATTTTTCAAGATTTTCTTTTTCCCGTTCAAGCGGTTTGCGTTCTACCGCCATAAGGGAATTTACGAGGTCGTTTGTTTTGTATTTGTCGGAAACTCCAGGTATGTTGATGCCTTCGGACATATTACCCCTTAGGAAAAAATACTTTTATAAAATATTTTTGTATCCACCCACTTAATATATCTAAAGAACAACCGCCGCCTTGTACAGCGATTGTCCCTTAAATCATTTCATCGAAAAGAAGACCAAGTACCTTATTGATACGGGCCTGCATTTTCTGTATATCCTCAGACGGTATTTCTTTGATTACCTGATCTGTTTTTGGATCTACAACTTTGATAATAACTTTACCAAGTTCATCATTTACATTGAACTGAACTTTGTGTCCCATTGAAATGTCGGAAAGCTTTTGAAGCTGATCAACACTTGCCTGGACTTCGGCCAGATTCTGAACAATGTCCTGTGCCACTTCTGCAGAAGATTTTGCCATACTTACTGTAGCGTCTACAGCAGCCTTTTGTCCTGCGGAATTGTACAACGAGCGGCCATCCATTGCCATCGTCTGTCCAATCGTACCTACTGTATTCATGGACTACTTCCTCCTGAAAAAAGAGAAGAGTGAAGGGGGCGCATCCCTCCTTTCTTCACGCGTTTAGTGCCAAAAGATGACATCCAGTTTTCTCTTAACATTAAACGCGATTTTAAAAAGTTTATCTCAGTAATGCGAGAACATTCTGACCCTGACTGTTAGCCTGAGCAAGCATAGCTGTGCCTGACTGTGCCAGAATCTGGTTCTTTGTAAAGTTAACCATTTCAGCTGCCATGTCAGTATCGCGGATAACTGATTCTGCGCTCTGCATGTTTTCTGCTGCAATAGCAATACCATCTGATGCTAATTCAAAGCGGTTCTGGTATGCACCAAGATCTGCTCTCTGGCGTGAAACCTGTTTAAGAGCCTGATCGATTGAACCGATTACCATGTTAGCTGTATCTGGTGTAGAAATGCTGATCTGAGAATCTTCTCCCTGAGCACCTCTAAGACCAAGAGCTTCAGCTGTCATTGTACCAATGAATACGCGTACATTCTGGTCCATGTTTGCACCAATCTGGAACTGCATTATACGTGTAGAATCTGCATTTGCAAATCCACCTGTCAATGTGTTCATTCCGTTGTACTGTGCCTGACTTGCTACGCGGTCAACTTCTGCAACCAACTGTGATACTTCAACCTGAATCTGCATTCTGTCTTCATCAGAATAAATTCCGTTTGCAGACTGAATTGCGAGTTCACGGATTCTCTGAAGAATGTCACCAGTTTCCTGAAGATATCCTTCTGTTGCCTGGATAAACGAAATACCATTCTGGATATTGCGGTTAGCCTGGTTAAGTCCGCGGATCTGTGCACGCATCTTTTCAGATACTGCAAGACCTGAAGCGTCATCGCCTGCTCTGTTGATTTTTTCACCAGAGCTGAGCTTTTCAATGCTTGTCATCAACTGAGAATTAGAAATTCCCAAAGTACGATCGGCATACATTGAACTCATGTTGTGATTAATAACCATATTTTGCCCTCCATGTGACATGTACATAAAGCATCATGCTTTACGCCTTCTGTGCAGGCTTATGTCAGTTTCTGCGCCCCTGACAAAAGTTTTAGACCTATACAGCAGGAACCGTTACTCAAACAGTATTTTTCCTTGTAAAAAATACCTTTAAAGTAACCGTCCACACTGTTCACAGTGAACATAAAGGACATATTTCAAAGAACAAAACCCTGTCTAAAATCAGGGTAAATGCCATTGTTAAAACGGATTGATTTTTTGGAGAAATCTGGTTGGAATTACTTAAAAACCACTCCGCACAATAAGCGGAAGGGCAGGCAAAAACCTACCCGTTCCACTCTAAATTATAAACCCTTATCTTAATAAAGACAATACTGTCTGTGACTGGCTGTTAGCCTGTGCAAGCATAGCAGTTCCAGCCTGAGTAAGGATCTGGTTCTTGGTAAATGATACCATCTGAGCTGCCATATCAGTATCGCGGATTGTAGATTCTGCAGCCTGTGTATTTTCAGCTGCAATGTTCAAGCCGTTTACTGCATATGTAAGGCGGTTCTGGAATGCACCAAGATCAGCACGCTGTTTGTTGATCTTCTTGAGAGCAACGTCTACAGTGTTTATTGCGCGGTTGGCATCGTCCGGTGCCGCAATTGTCAATGATGCTTCGTCGCCGATAGCACGGATTCCGAGTGAAGTAGCTGTCATTGTGCCGATGAATACACTCATGCGCTGGTGCATGTTAGCACCAATGTGGAGCCACATAGAAGCTGTTACTGTGTTTTCACCGTTAGCCTTTGCAAAGCGTCCTGTAAGCATATTCATGCCGTTGAACTGTGCCTGGCTAGCAATGCGGTCAACTTCTGCTACGAGTTCAGAAACTTCAACCTGAATCTGCATGCGGTCTTCATCGCTGTAGATGCCGTTTGAGCTCTGTACAGCAAGTTCACGAATACGCTGCATGATTTCAGTTGTTTCGTTAAGATAACCTTCTGTTACCTGAATGAAACTGATACCGTTCTGGGCATTTCTAGAAGCCTGATTCAAACCGCGGATCTGTGCACGCATTTTTTCAGATACTGCAAGACCTGAAGCATCGTCTCCACCGCGATTGATTTTTTCACCAGAAGAAAGTTTTTCCATATCTTTCTGGAGCCATGCGTCTGTTAATCCCAAAGTACGATTGGAATACATTGCGGAAATGTTGTGGTTGATGACCATATTTGTTCCTCCGTGGATTATGTAAGACAGAATCCTTTCTGTCTCTGGAAATTCCATACATTACAAGGCTGTATGAAAATTCATTGAAAAACCTGGTCAGTTTCTTCGTCGAAGTTGAGAGACCATAGTCCTTCATCTACATTTTCGGAGGAGATTAACAAAAACTTTAGCGGAAATTTGTGTTTTTTTTCAAAATTACAGGCTGTTGAGCACAGACTGAATGATTCTTGCAGCTTTTCCGCGGTGACTTATTGCATTTTTTTCATCTGCAGTAATCTGGGCAGAAGTTTTGCCGTACTGCGGAAGGAAAAAGAGCGGGTCATAGCCAAAACCGCCGTCTCCGGCCTGATCCTTGCTGTTTTCTATAATTGTGCCTTCCATTGTTTCCTGGGCAACAACAAAGCGTTCCGGTCCAAGATAAAGAACCATTGCGCATACGTAACGGGCACTTCTAGGGCCGTTAGGGAACCGACCGTCTTTTGGTGAAGTATCAATTCCCTTTGCAAGAGCATCGTTTGTCTGCTGGATTATGAATTCATTCTGCTGAGCCTGTGGAATTTTTGTTCCGTCAGGGCGTCCTTTCATAAACTCAGGGCCTGCGTACCTTGCAGAATAAATGCCTGGTGCACCGCCAAGTGCATCTACGCAGATGCCTGAATCATCAGAAATGACAGGGCAGTGTACCAGATTGTATAATGTCCTTGCCTTTATAAGACTGTTTTCGTAAAAAGTTGTGCCTGTTTCTTCCGGATCGAAAGCAATGCCTTCATCCTTTGGAGTTACTATCGTGTGTTCAGGAAAGATTTCCTGCATTTCACGTTTCTTGTTCATGTTTCCGGTTGCTAGAAAGATTTTCATGCTTTTTATGATACTCTTTTGCCTTGTTATTGTCCATGTTTTCCGAGCATTTCTTTATTACATAAGCTACGTGCCGGGGGGACAGACCCAGTGCATTTCCG
This sequence comes from Treponema sp., assembly GCA_045643485.1. Lineage (GTDB taxonomy): Bacteria > Spirochaetota > Spirochaetia > Treponematales > Treponemataceae > Treponema_D. Next base: position 13,844 of record JAZUKU010000111.1, read on the forward strand.
ACTGCTATGTTTGAAGCTGAAACTGTATATTCCTTAAGCGAAAGCCGTCTGTTCTTGTCTATCCACGTTTTAGTCTGTTTTCTGTATTTTGAGTTTATTACTTCAGCCCAGTTTGTACCGTCTAAAAGATGAAGAGCTTCAGTCTGGTACCTCCTGTGGTAATAATATGCATTGTCCCTGCACCTCAGGCATGCTTCCCTGCGTTCAATTTTGTTTGCAAGTGTTTTCTTTATTTCCTGCGCCATGCGGTTTATTTCTTCTTCCGTAACGCCTGTTGCTTCAGAAACTTTTTTAATCAGCTGCGGGTCAAGGGAGTAGCTGGCCTTTAGTGCAAGAATCAGAATGAATGATTTACTGCGGTCAAGATTGTGATGCTTTACTTTTGACCATGGCTTTATCCTTGTATCTGAATCTTCTTCCAGTGTGCTTACGCATTCCTTTTCTTCTTCTGCCTTAATAAGTTCTTCTTCCGGCAGGGGGTATTTGTTCTGGTCTTCTTCATAAAGTATCTGATCAGAAACAGTTATTGAGTTTTCAAGAATCCTGCTGCGGACTGTTCGCTTTTTCCATGTCCTTATGCTTCCTTCTATTGTTTTTTTCAGGTAAGTAAAGAACGTTCCGTACTTTCCGTCATAAGTTTTCAACAGACGTATGAAATTCCTGTGCTGGAACAAAAGATAATTTGTAAGTTCATCTTCTGTAAGCCGTGACAGGCCAAAAAGCCCTTTGTGAATAAACACCTGTTCCATTATGATGTTTGCGCCTTCTTCGTAACTGATGCTTCCGTTCCTTACATGAATTATCAGTTCCTCCAGATTTACCTTTTCCATAAGACCTCCTTGCAGAAGGTCATAAGCAGATTGTATGCCAATTTTTTTTGAATGAATTCAGCCTGAAAGGGAGGAATTCTTAATGAAAAAATATATTTTTCATGCTGAACCTTACTGGAAAAAAATATTCCTGCTGAAAATCTTACTGAAAGACGCAGGAAAAAAGCAAATCTTACAGGAAAGCTTACTGAAACTTACAGAAAGAGAATATTCTTATGTGATGAGTAAATTAAAGGACCTTTGCAAATTCCTTTACGATTGCCGGAATGAGCGTATTTATTTCACCTTCAACACTTCCGCCTGACGCATTCTTGTGACCGCCGCCGCCGAATTTTGCAGCAATTTCGCTTACGTCAACATCATTTTTTGAACGGAAACCAAGCGTACAGTTATGCTCTGTTTCCTGCCTTATGAAAACAACAGCTTCTACACCGGCTGTAGCAAGCATAATCTGGTAGAGCGAATCGCTGTCCCTTCCTTCCTGACCGTATTTGTGAGTATCTTCAATTGTTTCGTAAGTAACGACAAGTTTACCGCCAAGTTTTCTTTCTGCTCGTGAAAGCATTATTCCAAGAAGTTTGCGTGTATTCCATGCTTTTCCGCTTGTGATTTCGTCATATATTGACCGTGGATTTGCACCAGCTTCAACAAGACGCGCTGTAGATTTGAATACTTCTGAACTGTCAGTGTTTAGGAATCTGAAAAAGCCAGTGTCTGTTGCCATTCCAAAGAAAAGCGTTTCTGCAGCTTCTTCCGTTAAAGTGCCGGAAAGTTTCTCGTAAAGCTGCTGGACAATGCATGAAGCAGCCGGTGCCGTTGAATCAATTATTGAATTCTTATCTGCAGAAGAAGAGGTAAGGTGATGGTCAATTATAAAAGTATCCAGTCCTGAAAAATCACCTTCAATGTCGCCGAGACGTGAAAGTTCAGAACAATCAGTAATAATCAGACCGCAGTTTTTTCTGTCTGTGTTTGACATGAACGGAATGTCTGCTGCAAACAGTGGGGCAAATTTCTTTATCTCATTGCGCTTGAATGGTCCTGCATTTACCATCCTGTAATCTTTTCCAAAAGACTTCAGTATATAAGAAATGCCGATGCAGCTTGAAACACAGTCACCGTCAGGTTCCTTGTGTCCTGCTATAATAAAATTGTCATGGGTTTCAATAAAGTTCCTGAAACTTGCAATCTGTTCTTCTGTAAGAATGAGCATAAATATTCCTTAGTAAAAATAAATTAAAAAAAAAGGCCGAATCATGAAGCGTTCCGTAAAGAAGAATACTTCATTAATCCTGCCTTTCTTTTAGGATATCTGTTAATGCAGATTATAACTTAAGTTCGTCTTCGTTAGTAATTGGAAGTGAATCCCAAGGCTTAACAACTCCCCATACAGATTCCCTTCTGCTTGGCGGAACACAGATTATTACCTTTTCGAATTCACCTTTTCTTCTGATTACTGTCATGTAAGGAGACAAGCCTTTTGCGAGGTTTGAAAATTCGAGCTTGCAAGGTCTTTCATTGTACCACTTCTTTGGAATAACTGTACGACCTGCCTTATATCCGCTGCTTTTTTCATAAAGAACGACATAAGCATCTTTCTGATCAAGAATTTTATATATCCTTACATAATTGATTGTAAGTTCAGAAACATTATCACCGTGATCCCAAATTGGTTTGCTCTCTTCCTTTTCCTGTGCTAATAAAGGCAATGTGAAACAAAGTGCTAAGAGTACTGCTGCAAGAAGCTTTTTCATACCATCCTCCTTAAGTAGATGCCTTAAAATAGTATAAATGAATTTTACGTATTTTACAACTGATTTTTATTTGAGAAGGGCGAGCATTATTGCCTTGATTGTATGCTTTCTGTTTTCAGCTTCATCAAATACAACGCTTGCCTTGCTTTCAAATACTTCTTCAGTTACTTCCTGTCCTTTTACTGCAGGCAGACAGTGCATGAATATTGCTTCCGGATTGCCAGTTGCTTCCATAAGCTTACTGTTGACTTGGTATGGTGTAAGAAGACGGATTCTTTCTTCTTTCTTTGCTTCTTCACCCATTGAAACCCATACGTCTGTGTAAAGACAGTCTGCGCCTTTTACTACGCTTATGTCATCAGAAACTGTAATCTTTGCGCCTGATGCGTCTGCAAAAGGTTTTGCTGCATCAATGAGTGCCTGTGAAGTATAAAGTTCTTTAGGAGCATATACTGAAAAATTAATGCCGAGCTTAGCACAGATGATGAGGAGGGAATTAGCCATGTTGTTTCTTCCGTCACCGCAGAAGCACAGTGTAAGACCCTTTACTTTTCCAAAATGTTCCTTGAGTGTCATTACGTCAGCAAGTACCTGCGTAGGGTGATAGTCGTCTGTCAAACCGTTGATTACAGGAATGCCCGAATACTTTGCAAGAGCTTCTACGTGTTCCTGCTTAAAGCCGCGGAATTCAATTGCGTTGAACATTCTTCCAAGAACCCTGGCTGTATCTTCAATGCTTTCCTTTCCGCCAAGCTGAATGTCCTGTGTTGACATGAATACCGGATGACCGCCTTCTTCGCCAAATGCTGTTTCAAATGCTGAACGAGTACGTGTTGAACGCTTTTCGAAAATACATGCAATTGTCTTGCCTAAGAAACGCTGATGCAATTCACCATCATGTGCTTCTTTTTTTACCTGAAGTGACCATTCAAGCATCTGTAGAATTTCTTCCGGTGTCCAGTCTTTCCATGTCAAAAGTGAGCGACCCTTGAACGGACTGTCAAATTTTTCTGCTGTTAACATTTGAAACCTCCTTATAAAGATATTGCTAACAATTTTTTACAAAAACAAAAAAGGCATCTCTTGTTCAGAAATGCCTTAGTAGGTAGAGGCAAGTGGGATCGAACCACTGACATACGGAATATGAGTCCGTTGTTCTACCATCTGGACTATGCCTCCACGGATATTGAGACTATATAAAAAAACGGCTTTAGTGTCAATACGCTTTGGAAAAAAATTACCTTAATTCTGCGCCCGGTATTACTGCTTTTGCTGCTTCAAGAAGAACTTTTATGTCTTTATCAAGATAAGGATCAATCTTTTCGTATTCCGGATTCATGCAGTTTTCGTTACGGAACTGTGCAAGATACCACTGTGCGTCTTTTGGAAGGACTGCTGCTATTGCATTTATGTCTTCTGCCTTAACAAGAGCGGGTACAAGGACTGTACGCCATTCCCTGTTTTCAGGAGAAAATGATGACGTAATGATTTTTATGCTTCGTAAAAGCTTATGTTCAAGATCTTCATCTGCTGAAGCCGACTGTTTTTCCATGAGAAGCGAATAATGTGCAGGATTTGTCTTTAAATCCATTGCTATATAATCAGGCCTTAATTCTTCATCATTGATTAAATCCTGAAGAAGGTCTGGCAATGTTCCGTTCGTATCAATCTTTATCTTGTAGCCGCATTTCTTTGCTTCACGGATGATAATTTCTGTTCTTTTGTTAAGGAGTGGTTCTCCGCCTGAAACCGTAATGCCCGAAAGAAGACCCTGTCTTTTATGGATATGTTCAAGAATTTCTTCAAGTGAAACTACCGGATAATTTCTTTTGCCGTTCCTGCAGTTTGGCGCCGTTTCTCCAAGTACAAGTTCTCCGTTGTAACAGTAAGGGCATCTTAAATTGCATCCTTCAAGAAATACTGTTGCAGAAACCCTGTGAGGAAAATCAACAAGGGTAGTCTTTATGAGTGTACCTGCCGGCGAATGTAATATATCTTCTGACATTTATAATTGTCTCACTTTCTTATTAAAAATTAATTTAGAAATAAAAACCACAGAACCCTTTTTAAGAACTCTGTGGTCTTTATACATACATATATTCTGGACGGTGACTGAATTATTAAGCTAAAACTTCTTCTTTTGCTGGAACGAGAATTGCGTTAAGTTCTGAAACGTCGTGAGCACGGCCAATTTCCATTCCGTTGTTGTCATAAACAATGACTGTAGGTGTTGCAAATACACCTTTTGAAGCTGCAAGCTGGAGACCTGCATCTGTATCAACATCAATTGATTTTCCTGCGATGCTTACATTTGCCATGTACTGTTTTACAGGAGGGCAGTTAGGACATGTTGCTCTTGTGAACATTTCATAAGATGCAGCTGTTGTTCCTGCTGTTGTGTTTGATGCAATTGTATTTACTGAAGCCTTTGCTTCTTCTGTTACGTTTTCTACCTTACAGTCGCATGATACAGAATCTGCTGCTGTAATTGAGTACTGTTCTTCGTCATTGAATACGAACATCTTGCGGTGGTCATATTCTTCACGCTTGCCTTTGTTCCAGTTACGAACTGCACGATAATAGCCTACAATGCGTGCGTATACTTCTGTTTCTGTTCCATGCACGTCATTGAGTGCAGCCTTTGTTTCCGCAATTTCAGCTTCAATCTGAGCCAGAGTGCGATTTGCTGTTTCCATAGTAATATCCTCCCGAGAATTACTTTTTTCTAACATCTATGTAATAACATTACAGGGAGCCTTTGTAACCCCTTAGTAATATTATCGACACCAAATATAGTGTGCTTTAATGCTTTTGTAAAGTTTTTAACACTATATTTAGTAAATTTTCTTTTTTTTAATGTCAGTCTTCAATAAATTCTCTAAATCCGTTTATTAAATGGCAGGAACAGAATGGAGCTGTTCCCGCATTAAATCCAATTAGTTCTGACCTGCTTCAAGAGCTGCTTTTTCAGCTTCAAGCTTGGCCAGTTTGTTCTTAAGTGCCTGTTCCCTTTCTGCCTTGCATTTAGGGCATTCAAACTGCTGTCCGTTCAAATAGCCGTGAATCTTACAGATAGAGTAGGTTGGTGAAATTGTAAAGAATGGAATTCTATACCTGTGGGAAATAGTCTTTACTAAGTCTGCACAAGCCTTCCAGTCCTTTAATGCTTCACCCATGAATACGTGGAACATTGTTCCGCCTGTATATTTTGTCTGCAAAGCTTCCTGATGATCGAGTGCTTCAAAAATATCTGCAGTATAGTCTACAGGGAGCTGTGAAGAGTTCGTATAGAACGGTTCATTTCCGCCGCTTGTAATGATGTCCGGGAATAATTCCTTGTCATGACGAGCAAGACGGTAAGATGTGCTTTCTGCAGGAGTAGCTTCAAGGTTGAACAGGTCGCCTGTCTGTTCCTGATAGTCCTGCATTCTGTCGCGCATGTGCTGAAGTACTTTTTCTGCAAATTCCTTGCCCTTAGGGTCTGTAATGTTTACTCCAAGGAAGTTAAGGCAGCATTCGTTCATACCGCACAAACCGATTGTATTGAAGTGGTTTACTAAAGTCTTGAGGTAACGGCGTGTATACGGGAAGAGTCCGCCGTCATAAAGCTTCTGGATTACCTTTCTCTTCATGCAGAGGCTTTCCTTTGCAAGATCCATGAGGTAATCAAGTCTCTTGTAGAATTCAGCTTCTGTATTTGCAAGGTAACCGATCTGAGGCATGTTGATTGTAACTACGCCAAGAGAACCTGTGAATTCATCTGCACCGAAAAGACCGCCGCCTCTTCTGCGGAGTTCACGCTTGTCGAGCTGTAAGCGGCAGCACATTGAGCGGACGTCACTCGGGTTAAGGTCTGAATTAACGAAGTTCTGGAAGTTTGGAGTACCGTACTGGGCAGTCATTTCGAAAAGCAGTTTTGCGTTTTCGCTTGTCCAGTCAAAGTCACGTGTAATGTTGTATGTTGGAATAGGGTAAGCAAAGCCTCTTCCTTCTGCATCACCTTCAATCATAAGCTGAATGAATACCTTGTTGAGCATATCCATTTCTTTCTGACAGTCACCGTATGTGTAATCCTGTTCCTTTCCGCCTACGATTGCCTTTTTGTTCTTCAAGTCATCTGGACATACCCAGTCGAGTGTAATGTTCGTAAACGGTGCCTGTGAACCCCAGCGGCTTGGTGTATTAACGCCGTATATGTAACTCTGGATGCACTGGCGAACCTGTTTTTCGTTAAGGTTGTCTGCCTTGATGAAAGGTGCAAGGTATGTATCGAATGAAGAGAATGCCTGAGCACCAGCCCATTCATTCTGCATGATGCCTAAGAAGTTAACGATCTGGTTAACGAGTGTAGAAAGGTGAGTAGCCGGAGTAGAAGTAATCTTGTCCGGAACACCCCCCAAACCTTTCTGAATGAGCTGTCTTAATGACCAGCCGGCACAGTAACCGCTGAACATTGAAAGGTCATGTATGTGGAAAGCACAAGTCTTGTGAGCTTCTGCAATTTCCTTTGAATAGATGTTGTTGAGCCAGTAGTTTGCAGTAATTGTACCTGAGTTGTGAAGGATGAGTCCTCCGAGCGAGAAGTTAACGTTTGCATTTTCGTTAACGCGCCAGTCACTCTGTCCAAGGTATCCGTCCATTGTCTTGTTGATGTCGACCATAAGGCTTTTTGCATCGCGCATTGCGTCATGGCGTGCACGGTAAAGAATGTAAGCCTTTGCAACTTCAACTTCCTTGTTTTCGATAAGGACTGTTTCTACGACATCCTGAATTTCTTCGATTGCCGGAATTGAATGAGCACGTCTTCCCGCAAGAAGTACACGAAGATGTTCTTCTGTAGCATCCGTAAGGAATTCAGCCTTGTCAGGATTTGCCCTTTTTTCAACTGCAATGATTGCCTTACCGATGGCATTCTGAATCTTCTGCCTGTCATAGTCCGCAATTTCGCCGGAACGCTTTACTACTTTTGTCAAAAAGCTTTTTGTTTCAGAGTCGCTGCTGCTTCCCAGAAAGCTTCTCCATTCCGGGAATACTGATTGATCACTCACTTTGTTCCCCTCCAAGTTTATTAACTTCATTGATGAATTCGTCTAAGTTATTAAAATGCTTATATACGCTTGCGAAACGGATGTATGCTACCTTGTCAACTGAATGAAGCCTCTGCAGTACAAGTTCGCCAAGTTCTGCAGTAGAAATTTCGCGCGAAGCCTTGCCTTTTGTGTATGCTTCGTCTTCTATTTCGTTAACAATCTGCTCGATCATATTTGTAGAAACAGGGCGCTTTTCGAGTGCACGGTCAATGCCTTTTTCGAGTTTTGCGCGGTCAAAAGGCTCTCTTCTTCCGTCTCTCTTGACTACCATGAAAGGCTTTTCTTCAATATGTTCGTAGCTTGTGAAGCGGAATCCGCAACTGACACATTCACGGCGCCTGCGGATACTTTCTCCGTTGGCCATGGTACGTGATTCAATTACTTTGTCGTCAAGACTTCCGCAGTACGGGCAGCGCATACTTTTTAATTTCCCCTCGTATTTGCTATATATAGCGTTTTTAGTAATAATACACCACTAAATATAATGCCGCAAGTGAAAAAAGAGGAAATTTAAAGATTTTTTTAAAAGTCGGAAGAGAATTTGGAAATTTTGGATTTCTTAAAAACTAAAACTCTTCTTCAGGGTACATTAGCCTGGCTAAAAGAGGCCTTAGTCCTGCTGAAAGTAAGACTGTAATGAAATATTCAGCTGCCTGGATGAAGAAAAACGGCTGGTTGCAGTCTTTTATGGCCTGTATTACTGAAATTACCTTTGTTTCGTTGAGACAGTTGTAGTAATGGATTGTTCCGGTAAGGTTTATGACAACGTAACCTGCAAGTGCTGCTCCTGCAAGACGCAGTATGTATTTCCAGTTGAAGTGGCGCTCAAACCAGAATGGAGTTCCTGCAATAAGTCCCGCGATTATCGAAGCCAGGAAATATCCTGTAATAAAGCCGCCTTCTGCTGTTCCAAGAAAGGCAAATCCTGCTCTGTGAAGGAAAAATACCGGTAAGCCGATGCAGCCAGAGGCAAGGAAAAGCCCTGCTGCACCCATTGCATTGAGTCCGCCAAGAGTGCATGTTACGAGCATTACAAGGAATCCCTGTATGGAAAAGCTTACGGGTTCTGTATTGAACGAAAGGAAGCTTCCAAGACAGATGATTGCTGCGGAAATTACGATTATGATGCTTCTTTTTGTCGTAGGTTTCATTTCTTATTTTTTACCGGTGCTTTTTTTTGGGTAGATACTGCTTTTTTCTGCCTGGCCGGTGTTTTTCGTGCTGCTGAAGCTGTCTTCCTAGCTGAAACGGCAGTTTTCTTTGCGGAAGAAGCTGGCTTTTTTGCAGAAGAAGCAGTCTTCTTTGCGGAAGAAACTGTTTTCTTTGCAGAAGAAGCAGTCTTTTTTGCAGGAACGGCAAGTTTCTTTGCAGCAGTTTCAGTTTTTTCAGCATAAGAAGAGGTTTTAGCTTCAGGAACGGAAACATAATCTTCCGGTATATCATCATCGTCAAATTCAGTAACAAACGCATCTTCCCTGCGGCTTACTGTAACTGTAATGTAATCAGGTTTAAAGCTTCCGTCCTGGAACCATATCGTCCATAAAACAGAAAGTGCATAGAGCATGATGAATGCAATGCAGAGGTAAGCAAACCAGTCACCGTATTTTGAATAAACAGTCTGAACCCTGTCGTAAATTGGAACAGCGGTACAAAGATGTGCTTTTGTAAACAGAGGAAGGTCATCAATAACGCGTCCTGAAGGATCAACGACTACCGTGTAACCGGCATTTGCACAGCGTACAAGAGTAGTCCTGAATTCAATCGAAAGATAGCTTGCAGCAATAAAATGCTGGTATTCGGCAGAATTTGTTTCAGACCATGTATCGTTCGTCATGTTGAGGAATACTTCACTTCCGGAATTATATAGAGGCCTGCATACATCAGGAAAAGCATCTTCAAAGCATATAGGTGCAGTAAAGCGGACTGTAGTTTCCGGATTAGGACCGTCTCCCTTAAAGAAGCTTGATGTTGTTTCTGCATCGGAATTACCGTTTTTCTTGAGGCTCAGCATCCTGAAAGGAGTGTTTCTGTATTCAAGAGGCGTATCAGTCTGACGGAGTGACATGAGCGGTATTTCAAAAAGAATGTACTGGTTTCCGGGCGTCCATCCGTAAGAAAATCCTGCTACGGCTTTAATAAAGCTCTGTACAAGCGGATTGTCCGGATAAGGAAGTCTTTCTGCAAACGGAACAAGATGCATCTTGCAGTAATAGCCTGAATAATTGCCTGTTTTGTCATAAAGAATTGCAGCATTTCCGAAGCGGTGGCGTTTCTGGTTAAGGACAACCCTGCCACCCATCAGGAATGGGACATTCATGCGCTTGATAAAGTCAGAAAGGCTTTCTTCAGCGGGATGAGTTGAATAGTAACGGTTTGCTGTATCAGGAAATGCCCTGTCAAGAATGCCTTCTCCCCATAATACGAGGTCCGGTGTAAAGCCCTGTTCCTTGAATTCCCTTACACCTTCTTCCGTAAGCTCAATTGAAGTTGCAATCGAACTTGCTTCCTGATTCCACGGGTCTGCATTCTGCTGTACGATTACTGTATTCATGTATTTTGAAGGAGTACGGGGCATATAGTATTCAACTGCTCCGTAAGCTGCTGCTAAGGCAAAAAGGACAAGGACAGCCTTTCCTTCTGTACGCCATGTAGAAAGCAGTTTTTTTGGAACAGGGGAGTCATATGCATTGAGGCAGAAGAATGTGCTTTCGCCTATAAATGCTGAAAATAATGCAAAGAGGAACGTAATTCCCCATACACCTGTAAGGGATGCTGTCTGTGTAATGATTTTCCATTTGTATGCAGCCATCGGGAGCGTACCCCAGGGATAAGCAAGGAATCCAGTAGACTTGATCCATTCCCAGAAAAGAAATGCGCATGTAAACCATATCATTCTTAAAGGAGAAGCAAAAAGATTCCTTCCGCCTGTTTCTTCAAGTTTCTGGGAAGGCTTTATTGTAGAAGGCAGGATGTACATTACTACACCGCAGCAGCCTCCCATAA
>JAZUKU010000112.1:0-15666 GCA_045643485.1 Treponema sp.
GTTATGACAAGAGAAATGCTCCTGTCAGCAATTGAGTCAAGGACAAATGCATCCTGCTGACTGACAGAAATATTTTCACTGCCGGAAAGCTGCTTTTTTTCCTTAACGAGAGAAACTTTTTCCTGATCAATATCACTTACAAAAAGCTTTGCATAACGGAACTTTTTTGCCAGCTGAACGGGAATTGAACCGTAACCGCAGAATGGCTCAAGAACAGTGTCTTCTTCACAAGGGGTTGCAAAACAGCTTATGAAATAGGCAATTTCGGGACGAAGCTCGCCTTTGTTAAGATTTTTTTCCGTAAACTCACGCTTTGAAATAAGCTGACCGCAGAATGCAAAATCTTCGCGCCTTATCGAATACCATATTTCTGTAGAAGGAGAAAGCCTGTCCAGCTGCAGTCTGGAATTATGCAGTACAGTTTCTTCGGCTTTTCTTGAAAGGGACTTGTCTACTTTTGCAAACTGATTTTCCTGGATGAAACGAACGCGGAATGTACCTTTGCTTATGAGGTAATATTTTTTTTCGCTGGCAACGGCATTTACGAGGGAAGCAAAATTAATTCCCCTTCCCTTCATTATCTTTAATACAAAGAACGTATTGTTGAAGTAAATGATTTTTTCAAGGTCACGGGAATTTCCTTCGTAGCGGTAATGAACGAGTCCGTCGTATACAGAAATGATTTTTACACCCTTTAAGCGGCGCGGTAAATCTTCTGCAACAACATCCTGAAAACCTGTAATGAAGGAAGAAATAAATTCTGCCATAAAAACATTTACTCCAAAAAAAAGACCGGAGCTCATGCAAATGATTCCGGCCCTTTGTAAAATAATCTGTCAGTTAAGATTATTTGTCTTTTGCTCTTTCAACGAATGAACCGTCGCGTGTATCGATTACGATGCGGTCACCTGTGTTGCAGAACAATGGTACTTTTGCTTCAAAGCCAGTATCGAGTGTAGCTGGTTTTGTAGATTTTCCAGAAGTATCACCTTTAACACCTGGTTCACAGTATGTAATTGTGCGGACTACGTTTACTGGAAGCTTAACACCTACAGCGTTTCCTTCGTAGTATGTAATGTTTACGTCGATGTCATCATCTGGAGAAAGGTAACCAGCGTTGTCGCCAAGGTCATCTTTTGAAAGACGAAGTTCATCGTATGTTTCCTGATCCATGAAAACAAATTCATCACCGTCGAGGTAAGAAAGTTTTACTGTTTTTTCTACGAGGTCAACTTCATCAAATTTTTCACCGGCATCAAGACCTAAGTCCATTGTTGAGCCAGTCTTAATGTTCTTAACACGAAGACGTGTTACCATACCTGCACGACCACCTTTCTGACCAAGCATGCGCTGTACGATAAGAGGTGCTCCTTCATACATAAATGCAGTACCAACTCTGATTTCATTTGTTGTTATCATAATGTATCTCTTTTCCTTATAAAGATTAAAAATAAGTTACTATAGAATACCGATATTTCACTAAAATTGCAACTGCTTTACGTAATCAAGCAGGTGAACGGCTAAATTTCCGTTGCTTTCAAGATTCTGCGAAAATCTGCTGAATCCATCCTTAAGTTCGTCAGAACGCTGTAGAAGGCTGTAGAGAAGCTCCTTTTTCTGAACCATAAATGAATCAGAAAATGCTGAATTTCCGCTCTGTGGGGCCAATACAGGCGTTTCTGGGGAAATTTCTGCTGCCTTGAGCACATCACATGCCTCTTTGCCGCATTCCTTGCCATAAGAACGGTTGTACAAAAGCCAGAATTTTTCAAGATCAGCAAAAGTTTCACTGCTGAAGAAAGGCTTCATCCGTTCAAGAAGTGCCTGTACTTTGACAAGCTGGTATTCTTCATCCTGAATATATGCGTGCCATACGAACGGAACAGACGAAAGGCATGCGCGTGAAAGGCTGTCTTCTCCCCTTACGAAAGAAAAATCCATAAGCGTAAGGAGTGCATCCCATGTATTCTGATTTATGAACGGAAGCTCAATAATGTTGAAACCAGCATTTGATTTGCTTACGGCATCTTTAAATGGCTGAGCACTCAAGCCGTTTGCAAGAAAAATATTTATGTGGAAATCCTTATCAGAACTGCGGCGGAAATTTTCAAATTCAGCAAGTGCATTTACAACAGATAAATATTCGCGTTCGTAACTGAAGACAAGCACATTGTATTCATGAGAAGAATATTCTGACTGTGAAGAAGAAAGCTTTGTTCCGTAAGTCCACTTTTCATTACACAAGACTTCCTTTGCTTTTTCGCTGCTGTGCATGTATGAAGCAAAAGGTTCGTCAAGCACAAGGCCACCTGTCTTGGCAGTAAAGCCCGGCATGAAATTTATTTTCTTTACAAGCGAAGAACGCGTAAGTGAATTCAGAAGATGAAAGTCATCAGCATATTCTTCTGCAGTAAGATATTCCACATTTACGACATGAACTGTATTCTTCCGGTCAGCAGAAAAAAGAATTTCTTCAAGCCAGTCAGGACGTCCGCACTGAAAGCATTCTAGTATTACTTCAGGCTGTTTCTGCGTAAATGCTTTTCTGCAGACATCATAACTGTTCCAGTCATACACTTCCCATTCACTGTTTCCAAAAAGATTTACTTTCTGATAGGCACAGTCTGTTTTTACAAGAGGCGCCATCTTTGAAAAAGAAATCAAGTCACTTACGACTATGCGAAGAGTAAGCTGTTCGTCTGCAAGCTGTGAAAGTGAACGTGCAAGTCTGTAGACAAAACCTATGTCACCGTAATTGTCTACGACTTTGCATAAAAGTGTAATATCTGTTTTCTGCATCATTTCAATATAACAGTCATTACGCTTTTTGGATACAGTGCAATTTTTGCATTCGGCTTAAGTTCACCCCTGTTGATCCAGCAGGCAGCTTCATCTTCTGCTACATCACCAAATACTGATTCGTATGCCCTCATGCTTTTTGCATTAAATCCGCAGTCAGCAAAAGAAACTCCCTGTATTTCCTTGGATGTGTTTATAAGGACAAGTGCAACTGTTTTTCCGTCAGGGCTTTTGTAAGCAGATGTCTTTAATGCAGGAGAACCGCTCATTGCCTTTACCCTTATGTAACCCGGGCGTATGTATTCAGAGAAATGACGCATTGTATAATACTTTGCCTTTCGTTCCCACTTGCCGCCCCATGCAACATTTGTCATGTCGTTTGTTTCGAAAGTCTTTTTGTTGCCGCTCCATACGCCGCCCCAGTAAATGAATGCATTTGCGTTTTCAAAAGTAAACGTATTGTTTATGAGTTCAGCAAACGGAAGTGCATGGCCTATGTAATATTCTGTCTGCCACTTTCTTGTGTTTTCAAAATGAGAATTAAGGTCCATGAAGTTTGTCATAAAACTTCCCGGATCAAGATAAGATGTATTTTCATTTGCAGTACCGCCAACGTAAAGGTGGTGTGCAATTCCCTTGAATGCATCATCAAATTCTGAACCAAGTTCCTGCTGTATTGATTTTACATACGGTCCTATGTCAGCCCATTTGCATGACATTGTTTCAGGGCCAAGAAGTTCAGGGGCTTCTTCGCCAAATGCGTTCCTGAATGAACGGTAAACAGCAGCAAATGCCTTTCCGTAAGAAGCAGCAGCTTTTGTTTCAAATGCATCAAAACGGCAGCCGTCATAGCTTGCAACAAATTCAACTTCGTTCTGCAAAGAAACATAATCTATGTGAACGCCGTTATCCTGATAATACTTAACGGCTCTTGTCCACCAGTCAGCGTATTCTTCATAGCAGTAGTTTCCGTCATCATTGCGCTTTAACGTAGCACCGCCTTCTCCTTCAATTTTACCGTTGCTCTTAAGGTAAGCAGCAGGTGACCAGCAGCACATGAGCACAACAGGCTTTTCTCCAAATTCAGCAAAACGCTCTACTGCGCCTTCATAATATTTCCTTAAAGACTGTGCATTGTCTGCAACGTCTTTTGAATTATATTCAAATTCATTCTTAAACCTGAGGATATTCATCTTTGCAAAACTGAAAAGCGAATCGAGTGCTTCTGTTCCAGGTTTGTCTGCCATGAAAATCCAGTCCGAATACCATGTGTATCCGCCGCCAAAACCGTCTATTGTCTGAAATTCTGTATTAACATCAATTGAATACTGATTGTATTTATCTGCAGAAGCCATATTGTAATATGCTTCACGAACAGGCCGTACTTCTTCCTGTCTGCCATTAGCTTCAGCAGTCTCCTTTACTGAAGTCGAAGCGCATCCTGCAAGCAGTAAAACGACACCTGCAAATAATATTATTCTTTTCATAAATCATCCCATCTAATAATTTATTGCATACATAAAAAAAAGGCTGCCGTACTTTTTTACAGGCAGCCCTTTTCCTAACAATTCATTTTACTGAATTATTTTATAGCACCATTTACTTCGTCAAGAATAGCATCCCACTTATTCTTAACTTCTTCAATCTTTTCTGCTGGTGTAGCATAGTTTCCGTATACATCGTAAATGATGTCTCCTTCATCAAGACCACCGGCAAGAGCTGTAAGGAGCTGCTGACCGTTAGCAATGAGCAATGCTACAGATTCATCTACAGCACGTGCATCACGATATTTTTCGTAATATGCATTCTTCCAGCCTTCGTCATCATCATAACCTGGAACTGGAGTATTGTAGAGGTAATATGCAAGGGCAATCTTGTCTGCTCTTTCTGCATCATAGCAAGAAGGAATTACGTATACGTTATCCTGGAAGTAGCTGTTGTATGTGCTTACTCTTGGTCCCTTAGGGAAACATACCATACCGTAGTCATCCTTCATATCCTTGAATGAACCAGAATAGTATTCCTGAGCAACCTGCATACAAGCTTCACCGTTGATGAATGAAGATTTAGCATAGTCCCATGCAGCACCTTCTGGAGCTGGCATTTCATATTTGTTGATGATTTCCTGTCCCCAGTTCAATGCTTCGAGGAATGCATCAGATGTTGTACCGTTGATGAACTTACCGTTTTCATCCTTGTCTACCCACATAGCACCGTTTGAAGCAACAACTGCATCAAAATAGTCTTTAGAGAAGCTTGTCAAAGCATAAACATCTGTTACACCGTCGTTGTTTGTATCGCGTGTAAGTTTTGCACAGAGCTTGTCAAAGTTGTTCCATGTCCATGTACCTGCTTTCTGCATGTCATAGATTGATTCTGGATCAACACCAGCTTCCTTAAGCATACGCTTGTTGAAGAAAAGACATCCGCGTGGTTCCGGTTCAATTGCGCGCATACCGTAAATGTGATTTCCAACTGAAAGCATTTCTGTTACTGATTTCTGATACATTGGATCTTCAAGACCTAAGCATCCCTTTACGCTTCCGTTCATTGATGGAAGTGTTGCAAGGTCATAGAAGAAGCCTGCCTTCATCTGTGCAGAAAGTGAGTTCTGGTAAAGAACGAATACGTAGTTTTCTGGACCGCCGTTGTTTGCAAACTGAACGAAAGTCTGTGGGTGTTTGCCCCATCCGTCAATACCAATCTGCTTGATTTTGAAGTTATATGTTTCTTCAAGAAGATTTAACCATTTGCGCTGTGATTCGCCGAAAGCTGTTGTTGGTTCTGGAACTTCAGTTGGTGACCACCAGTCAGCAATGATAACTTCCATACCGCCAAGGTCATACTTTTTGCCTTTAGCATTCTTTAATGGTTTCTTGATAAGAGGCTGCTTCTTGAACATTTCAAGTTCTGCATCCTTCTTTTTTGCTGCGAAAGCATCTGTAGCAGAGAAGAGCATTAAGAGTGCACTGGCTGCTAAAATTACTTTACATGATTTTTTCATCATGTCCTCCTTAAAATAACTCGCTTTTTAGTTTTTAAACCGTTGCCCATCTGTAACGGTTTTTATATTATACACCCTCATTTTGAAATTTGCATTCAAAAAATCAAAAATCAGGTGTACTTTTCCGTAAAAATATCAACCCTTTACACCAGTTGTAACAAGACTTTCAACGAAGAGGTTCTGTACAAAGAGGTAAAGAATGATAAGAGGTATAACCATGAGGATTACACCAGTAGAAATAATCATCTGTGTATAAGACTGTGTTACCATACGCAAGCCTGTTGACAGTGTAAGGTATGTCTGCAGACGGTCCGCAATAGCTGCAATCTGAGAAGAAAGCAGCTTGAGTTTCTGGAAGAAAAGATCCGTGTAGAAACTGTCAGTCCACTGCCATACAAATGAGAACAGGAAGCATGATGTAAGGATAGGTTTTGCTCCAGGAAGCATAATCCTTAAGTAAGTACCCATAGTTCCACATCCGTCAACATAAGCAGCCTCTTCAAGTTCATAAGGGAATCCCTTGAAATACTGAAGTATCATGAAGATGTAAAGACCGTCCTTCAAGCCCTGACATGTAAAGCAAAGCAGGAAGTAAGGAAGTGTTGAAGCATGCATATTTATTGAAGAACCTGTAATAAGCCTGAACAGACCGAATATATCAAAGTGGTAAAAATGCCAGTAAAGAGAAGTAGAAATTGTCTGTGGAGGAATAATGATTACAAGGATTACACAGAAGAACCAGAATTTCTTCAATGGAAAATCGAATCTTGAAAATCCATAACCTACAAGAGAACACATGAATACCTGTATCAATGATACGGCAACACTAAGCAATCCTGTTACAAACAGAGAAGTCTTATATTCCATAAGGTAAGCAGAAAGCTTATAGTTGCCAAGCGTAAAGTGTTTTGGAATAAGCACTACAGTTGAGTCATACAAGTCGCGTTCAGACATAAAGCTTATGGCTATTTTTGTAAGGACAGGCTGAAGGATAATAAAGCACAAGCCAAGAAGAATAATATATCTGAATACAGACATTGCGTATTTCTTTACAGTTTCGCGGAGAAGTATGCCTCCGGAAGCTTCATTTCTTTCCCAGAAGCCTACATGACCTGTTGCGAGAACTGTATTATCGTATTCAATTTTTTCGTTAGTTACATCACTCATAATATGATACCACCTTCTTAATGATCCAAGATGTAATTGCAATAAGTAAAATTACAACGCCAAAGTAAATCCATGCCATTGCTGAACTGAAGCCGTAATCCAGTTTGTAGATAAGTGCTTCATTAATCTTTGTCATGATCTGGTTGTCAGATTTCATAAAGAAGTCAATAAGTGTATAAATCCAGCATACAATGAATATAGGGCTTATCATTGGAACTGTAATTTTCCACAGGCTTTCCCATGAGGTACATCCTTCCATGTCAGCAGCTTCATACATACTTGGTGAAATATTCTGAAGTCCAGAAAGGAAGATGATTATCTGAATACCTGATGCCATTGCTACATCGTAAATGTTATCAATGATTGAAAACAAAGTATCAAACAATTCAGCCGTTTTTGCATTTACACCGCCAACGGTCAGAAT
The DNA here is from genome assembly GCA_045643485.1 of Treponema sp. Taxonomy (GTDB): domain Bacteria; phylum Spirochaetota; class Spirochaetia; order Treponematales; family Treponemataceae; genus Treponema_D. Next base: position 7,395 of record JAZUKU010000112.1, read on the forward strand.
TTTTTCCAGCGTTTCAGTAATTCTGTTTGCATTACCTTCAGCTTCAATTGTTGACTTTAAGGCCGAAAGAAGTGAGTTGGAATACTCAATGCCTACAAGTACACCGGAAGAAAGGATTACTGCAAGGAAGAAGATTGAACGTACTGCTGCCCTTCCCTTGAATTCCTGATTCAACAGAAGTGCTACAAAGAAACTGAATACGATTGTCGCAATTGACTGGAAGAACATATTCTCAATCTGAGTAACAAGCATACGTGTAAATTCAGGATCAATTCTGAATGCCTTGTAGTAGTTATAGAAATTATTCCAGGTGAATACTTCCGTCTTTACATCTACTGTTGAAAGACTCATCTGGAAAGACTGTACCAATGGTTTTACCATGAACACAAGAAAGCCGATGATAAACGGAGAAATAAAAAGATATCCGATTAACGCTCTTCGGCTTGTAAGACCAATTCTTCTTTTTTTCATCTTTTAGTTCCCCCTGCCTGATGGTGTTTCCTGACGAACAAGATAATCTTCTGCCGGAATTGAGAAGCCTCCCATATCAGCAGCAACATTTCCGCGGTTTACGTAAACTGCAGTTCCGTCTTCATATTCAGTTCTTGAAACAAACTGTGTTATGTTTTCGTAGTCAGTCATCTTTTTATTGTAAACACCGCCAAGTTCTTTATTGAATCTTGTGTAAATGTTCTTTGCAAAATCCTTCCATTCGTGGAAACCAGCTCCGTAATATTCAGAATATTCTGTTTCCTGAAGGTATTCCGTACTCTTTTCTGTAAATACGAAGTATAAACCGCCGCCATAAGCTGCAGCATTAAGGACAGCCTGTGTTGCACTTGGAGCAAGGTTAACAGCTTCACCTGTATAAGGAACAAGACCATGAATTGCAATCTGATAGAAAGGAATGCGTTCATCAGTAATAAGATATTTTGTTCCGGTAAAGTCCATGTTTGTAATGAAGTCTGCATAAGGAAGAGCATAGTCATTACCGTTGTTTATCATAAGGCCAAGCTTTCTCTTCTTTATGTCCTTGAATGTATCGCACTGCATCTGCTTCATCTTTTCACGGCTTACAAGGCGGTCTTCGTTAAAGTCACACGAAAGTTCTTCACCAAAGTCGCGGAATGAAATGCCTGGAACTTCATATTTTTCTACAGAAGAAATGAACTTATCAAGCATCTTTGCAGTAAACGCAGGCTTAACAAGGAAGTAAAGGTCATCAGGATCTTTTATGCGTGAATAGAAAACAGGTGAATATGGATAAAGGCGGCACATTTCATCGCTTACGAAACGTGCTGAATCGCGGTACATCATGAAGCCGTCAAACAGCTTGTTCTTTTTTGCATAAGTTACCTGTCCGTCAAGATAAAGCTTTCTTGAACTGTTGTCTTCTACGAACTGCATGAAGTCCTTTTTACCGCCAAGCTTGTCTATCAGCTTGAAGCTTGTAATGACACGCTGATCAAGTCCCTTATTGAACTGACCAGAAAGCTTAACATACATGTTCTTGAATCCAAGAGAATCCATTTCGTTAAGGATGTCTGTTGCTTCAGAATAAGTTGTAAGTGCATAAGGCCTGCTCTTTGGGAAACCTGCTACAGACTGTACTTTATCTACAGCACCAAGGATTTCTACTGCAAGAGGTGTTTCTTTCTGATTTTCCGTCTTAAGCTTGTATTCCTTTTCAAGATACTTTCCGTAAGTCTTTGCCATATCTACATAGCTGCCTGAATCTACGAAGATATACTTCTGAAGGATTTTTTCTCCTGCAGGAAGATTTTTTTCGTAAGCAAATTCAGAGTTGTTGGACTTGCTTGAAATGTCATACTGTTCGTAATGAGCCATATCGTATGCTGCATAAGCCGTATTGTAGCTGTTCATGCGTCCGCTTATGTCTGCATAAATACCGCCGTAAGAAGCACCGTCATCAAGTATGGAAATAAATGAACTGTCATCGTATGAAATACCGAATACAGGGAACGAGTTTCTTGTTTCGTTAACAACAGTTTTTCTTGTTGTTGCGTAGTTCCATCCGTAAACGTCTGCATAGTAACTGTTCTGCTTGTTCTTTGTATTATTGAAGTTAATTAAAGCACCGCCGCCTTCAGGAACGAAAAGGAAACCTTCATCCTGTTCACCGGCTGCACCAAAATAAGGAAGAACTGCAAGCTTGATTAAAGGATAATCCTTCTTGAATGAAATGCTGTCAAACGGAATGTCAACGGAAAGTGAATTACCGTCGAGTTTGTACGTTACAGAAACATTGAACATAGGATTGTTCTTTGTTTTACCGCCGGCATACATTTCAAGATCTTTTTCATAAAGGCTGTTGTCATAACCGCATTCAAGGAATATTGATTCGATGCGTTCCTTCATGTATTCCGGAGTTGTATCACGGATTACGTAAACGTTTTCATCCTTGAGCATAGGATACTGTGCAAGAAGCTTACCCTTGTCATCCTGTGCATTGAGGTTATCAATATCGTATTTGCGGTAATACTGCTTAACGATATTGCTGTCCTTCTTCTTCATCTTATCGAGCCATTCATCCATGTCGTCTTCTGTTTTTGCCATTGGAATAATGTAAATTCTTTCTACATCACCGATGATGTAATTTACTTTAATTCCTCCGTCAGCAAACTCAAGCGTGTAATAATCACGGTCAACGCTGTAGCTGAATGAATCATATGTGTTGTTAACACCGTTTATCGTACTGTAAGTAAGAAGCAGTGTTGAATTCATGTAATACTTTTCTTTGATAAGGGCCCTTGGGTCATTTTCAAGATCAGGAGGATTTGAATACCATACGCGTCCTGTATCTTTCTGTGTCAAAGTAAAGTGTGTTGTTTCCGGATCAAGTTCAAATCTGAGCTTGTCGTTTTCCATAACATATTCAGGCGGATCAAAAAGAGGATCCGGTTCCTTATATGCGTAATAAGTAAATGTTGTCTTGTCCGGAGATTCATCCGGAATAAGGCGGATTACAATATATGTAAGGAAGGCAAGTATAAGTACCCAGATTCCAATTCTAATCCAGCCTCCGACAGTTGGTGCCTTTAATTTAAATTGTGTCTTTTTTGCCATAATATCCCCGTCAACTCAACCTGAACAGTATTTCTCTGCCCAACGAAATAAAGTATGCAACAGCCTGTGAAATAACGCTGAAGAACAAAAGCATGATGAAAATGAATACCAGCATACCGAACAGCGTACCAATTATGAAAAGAATTGTTTTGCCGACTGAATACTGATGTATTTCAACCATTGCCATGAAAATGAGTATTCCGCACCAGATGAACGAGAAATAATCAAAGAATATATAGAATGTACCTTCGTCCCTTGTAATGAACTGGCTGAGAAGAATCAACGGAATCTGAATGAGTACATACGGTGTAAATGCATATGCAGTACCCATATAAATATCCTTCAGTTTTCCCTTACCGTCGAACAATGTTGTAACGCCCCAGTTGCACAGACAGAAAATAAGGAACGGAAGAAGTATTGTTGCACATTCCATCAATACGTTTATTTCATCTTTCTTTATGTTCATGAACATAAAGCTTGTTTCCTGAAGTTTCCAGATATGAGTAAGAAGACTCATTATGAGGATGAATGTAGCTGCTGACATTGAGCCGCGCTTTTCATGAATCAAATCCCAGAAACCGTCTGCCGGATGGAAGATTACGTGGAAAGAATATTTAAGGGTTCCCCAGAAGTGAGCCCATAAATCTTTCTGCCCTAACCTCTTGATTTTATTAACTACATAACTCATAAGGCAGCAACCTCCCGTTTGATTCTTCTGATTTGTTTGATAACGAATACAATGACAACGATAATCAAAACTGCGCCTATTACCCATCCGATGTATTTTTCAATTACATCCTTGCGGTAAAGGACAAATGCTTTTGAATACTGTCTTCTGTCTTTCTTGACAGCAAAATAGTCCATTGCTTCCTTATATTTATCCTGTCTTAAAGCAACTTTTCCAAGGCCTACATAAGCAAGGTCATAGTTACCGTTAAGCAGAAGTACTTCCTGCCAGACTTCACCTGATTCTTCGTATTTACCGCTTGCAAACAATTCAGTTGCATCGTAAACAAGATTTCCAAAGTGTGTCGGGCTGAATACAGTAAGCGAACAGTCCTGAGAATCAAGAACAATCAAGTCCCTTCCGTTTATGTGTTCTATAGCAATAGGATTCTTGAAGTAACCGGCATGATTTCCCTTTCCACCGAATGCAAACAGAAGATACCCCTGATTGTTATAGGCAAAAAGTTTTCCGCGTGTACCGTCAAGTGCTATGTAAACATCATTGTCAAGAACTGTAATGTCTTCAAAGCGTGACGGACCAGTATAAAGTGCACCGTTTCCAGATTCCCATGTTAAGTCACCTATTGGATAAGAAGGTGCATTCTTGATAAGGATGTCTCCTCCAAGAGCATTAAGACGTCGTATAGGCTTGGCTTCATCTGCCATAAGCTTGTATTCATCGAAAGTCCTTAATGTAGCATAAAGGAATCCTTCCCTGTCTTCGAATACATTTGAGAATTCTGTTGGAACGAATGACTCCATCTGTTCCCTCTGGCGGCGTGAAGCTATTTTCTTCCAGAGCAAATCAATTGCATTTGGATGAACTTCAGATGCTCCCCAGAAGCTTGTAAATTTTCCGTCGTTCTCGTACTTGATGAAACCTTTGTTTATGTTTTTTGCAATAAGGTAAACACGGCCTGCAACATCGGCAATTACTTTCTGAGGCATGAATGAAAGTGTCTTGTCGTATGTCGGATCATCAGGACAAAGGAATGAAAGTTCGTAGTTAAGGTCATCTGTAATCTTTACGACACGGGCATTGTCTGTGTCTGCAATATACATTGTTCCTTCTGTATCAACATATATGTCTGAAGGACTGTTGAATGTTTCTACAACTTCACCGTTTGAATTGAAGCTTGTAATAACCCTGTATATGTCAATCGTTCTGTCTTCATTGTATGTATACTGAATGATTCTGTTGTTACCTGTATCACAAAGGTAAATATAGTTTCCGCGAACGAAAAGTCCCTGCGGATTGCTCAAAAGCTTTCCGGCTCCAATATCGTTCGAAACGTAAACCTTTTCTACACTGTATGCATCCGGTGAATGTTCAATGTCACCCCAGCGGTCATAAATGTAGCAGTCACCTTCTGCAGATAAGTTTGCTGCAATGAAAAACAGGCAGACAGCTGTAAATAAATATTTGATTCTTTTCTGCATGTTCTAGTCCTTAAGGCCTGATGTAGCCATTGTTTCCATAATCTGACTCTGTGAAAGAATGTAGATGATGATCGGTACACTGATGATTACAACTGAAACTGCAGCACCCTGTCCCTGACGTGCAATTACGCCGACAGCTGCAACCTGTGAAAGTGCGTAAGAAAGCATTTTCTTAGATTCAGTATAAATTACCATGTTGCCAGGATTATTCCACAATCCCTGTACAGAGAAAATTACCATTGTAAGCCAGGCAGGTTTTACGTTTGGCATTACAAGACGCATGAATATAGTCCATTCACTTGCACCGTCAATTTTTGCTGCTTCAATAATTGTGTCCGGAATGTTAACCATGAAGTTCTTCATAAGGAACAGACCGATTGTTGACTGGAATGCCGGTAAGAGCAGAGCCCAGTAAGTATCAATCATGTGGAGGCGGCACTGAATGATGTAGCTTGGAATGAACATAACCTGAGTAGAGAACATGAGTGTTGTTACAATAAGATTGAACAGCTGTCTTCCACCAGGGAAATCATATTTTGCAAGTACATAAGCTGCCATTGAAGCAATGAATACATGTCCAACGGTACCAACGAATGTAATGAATACAGTATTTATAAGATAGCGTGAGAACGGAACGAATCCCTGTCCAAGAGTTACAAACAAATCCGTAAAGTTATCGAAAGTTGGATTTCTTGGGAAAACTGTCGGAGGGAATTTTAAAAGTTCTGAAAGCGGCTTGAGTGACTGACAGATGATGAACACAAGCGGGAACACGAAAACTACTGCCAGAAGAACAAGGAAGAAGTTGATTACAACATCTCCTGCTACAGAACGGTTTGGATGACGGCGGTGAATTTTGTAATGATGTACGCCAGTTGTTTTATTATAAGACATTTCTTCACCTCCCCTTACTTACCGACTTTATTGAGCATAGACTGAACTGCCTTGTTACATAAAATCATGACAAGGAAAAGAACAGTTGCTATTGCACTACCGTAACCCATTTCGAAACGTGAATATACGTGGTCAAACATATGGGCTACTGCTGTATGAACTGCATAATCCGTACTTGGGAAACCGCAGAGTCCCTTTGGCAAATCAAATACGTTGAATGCAGATGTAATTGACATAACGGCACCGAACATAAGCATTGGCTTCATGTTAGGAAGTGTGATGTACCACAGTTCCTGCCAGCGGTTCTGAATACCGTCGATGTAACCTGCTTCGTACTGGCTCTTGTCTACACCCTTGAGACCTGCAACGAATGAAAGGAATCCGTTGCCAAGTGAAGTCCATATTGTAACGATGATTACAATTGTCATCATGTAGTGAGGGTCAGTAAGCCAGAGTACAGGGCTTGAAATAATACCAAGTTTGTAAAGCCAGCTGTTGAGCCATCCGTAGAAGTCACCGCGGAACAAAACCTGGAAAATCTGAGATACTGCAGCACCAGTAATTGAAGGAACATAGAAAATTACAACCATGAGTGTACGTGCCCATTTTGGAAGTTCGTTGATGAGCCATGCAACAAGGAATGCAAGAATGTATCCAACAGGACCTGTAATTACTGCAATAATGAATGTATTCTTAATAGCTATCTGGTTAACGTCATCCTGAAGAAGAAGGTTAATGTAGTTCTTAAGACCAATGAAATGCGGTTTTTCAAGCATGTTATAGTCAGTAAAACTATAATAGATTGAAGAAAGCATCGGGAGAATTGTTGAAAGGAAAAATAAAATTGTGAACGGAAGCACAAAAAGATAACAGATTCTCATCTTTTTTACACGATGCCATGTTATCTGCCGTTCAAGCTTTTTATGTGCTAAATATCTATTCCATGAATCGCTCATTTTGAACCTCCATTCTTTTTTAACTGATCTTCGTATGTTTCAAAGCCGAATTCTTCACGCTTTCTGGTAAGTTCTTCGTTAATCTTACGAGTATAGTCAATGATAACTTCACGAGGTTCGTCCTTGTCATTGTATACTTTGCGGATAGCGTTTGTTACGTGACGGCTTGTGAAATAACTGCCAGGTACTTCCGGAATTGCAAATGAATTTTCAAGTGAATCTTCAAGAACCTTAAGCTGTTTTGAGCTCCATGCAAGCTGCTTCAATGCAATCTTGTTTGCTGTAGCGTAACGGCCTGAAGCACCAAGAATAGATTCCATTTCGCGTCCATATGTGTACTGGGTTTCTGCACTTACCCACCACTTCATGAATTTCCATGCATTCTGTTTCTTAGTTTCGTTCTTTGCCTTGATCATCATACAGTTAACACCGTCTGCATTTACTGTACGGTCAATGTATGTTGTTCCGTCGCTGCGTGTCTTGAGTGTTCCCGGAATTGGTACAAAGTCCCACAAACCGCGGATTTCAGGAGCACTTACAGCAAGCGTGTTGTAAACTGTGTAATCCTGAATGCCAAGAACCATAAGTCCCTGACGGAAACGAGTAGCAAAGTCAAATTCAGGAGCAAGACCGTAGTTAACATAAAGGCTTGTATAATCCTTGAATGCCTTTACACCTTCTTCATTATCAATAAGACAGCGGCTTCCGTTATTGTTGTAAACCGTACCGCCGTTCTGATAGAGCTGTGTATAGAAAATACCTGCAGAAGGAGCCTGAATTGTCGGGTAAGGAATACCTACTTCAAGCTTGTTGTCCTGAAGTGTCGGAAGCATTGCAACAAGTTCGTCCCATGTTTCAGGAATTTCAAGATTAAGCTGTTCAAGCAAGTCCTTGCGGTAGAACAGAAGGCTGAATGTTTCTGTTTCAGGAAGGGCATAAAGTCCGCCGTCAAACTGATACCTTAAGTAAGCACTTGGATAGAACTGTGAAAGAACCTGTTCGCAGTCAGGGAACTGCATTAAGTTTTCATTTGCATTACGGATTGCGTATTCAATAGGAAGGCTGCTTGCAAGTCCAAGAACAACATCAGGACCGTTACCGGCAACAACTGCACTGAGCAATGAGTCCTGGCTGATAAGCTTAACGTTTACCTTAACGCCAGTCTTTGG
>JAZUKU010000113.1:0-7842 GCA_045643485.1 Treponema sp.
GAAGTATACGGTGTAGGCATCCTGCTTGTAGGTGACAGCGGTGTAGGTAAGAGTGAAACAGCCCTTGAACTTGTAGAAAGAGGACACCGTCTTGTAGCAGATGACATTGTAGAAATACGCTGCGTTAACGGAAATACAATCCTTGGACAGGGTGCAAATACGCTTATTTCACACCACATGGAAATCCGCGGCTTGGGTATCATTGATATTTCTCAGCTTTACGGCGTTGGTGCCATCCGTGAACAGAAGGAAGTACAGCTTGTAGTAAAACTGGAAGAATGGAATGCAGACAAGGTATACGACAGACTTGGTGCAGACAGCAAGACAATTGATCTTCTTGGCGTAAAGATTCCAAACCTTGAAATTCCGGTAAAACCTGGACGCAACCTGCCAATCATTCTTGAAGCAGCAGCTATGAACGAAAGATTGAAATCCATGGGCTATTATTCAGCACGTGAATTTAATCAGAATATATTAAAGTGGATCGAAACCGGGGAAGCCCAGACAGCTTTCTTTAACGGAGACGATTCGTACTGATTTTATAAACAGAGGAGTATTTATCATGACAGAAAAAATGTTGACAGTAAGGAACAGAGCCGGCATACACGCAAGACCAGCCGCACTCATTGCACAGACAGCAAATAAGTTTGCTTCTGAAATAACACTTGTAAAGGAAACAACAACGGTTAATGCAAAGTCAATAATGGGTGTAATTACAATGGCAGCAGGTTATAACACAACACTTACTGTTAAGGCAGAAGGAGCTGATGAACAGGAAGCAGTTGATACTATCTTCAATTTGTTTGAATCAAAGTTTGAGGAGGAATAAATCCTATGAAAAATTTGACAGAAAGACAGAGAGAAGTACTGGATTTTATTGCCCAGTTCACAGACGATAATGTTTATCCTCCGACAGTACGCGAAATAGGCGAACACTTTGGCATTTCGTTAAGAGCCGTACAGGACCATATTGCTGCCCTTCAGAAAAAAGGCTACCTTTCGCAGTGTCAGAAAAGATCACGCTCAATCCGTGTCCTTATTGATGAACGCAAGAAGGATCCTGTTTTATATTCAGCAAAAGTACCAATGCTTGGAACTGTTCAGGCAGGAAAACCTTTGCTTTCGGAAGAAAATCTCGACGGTTACCTTACAATGGCAGAACCTATCGTAAAGCCGGGAAAATCATATTTTGCATTGAAAGTACGCGGTTCAAGCATGATTAATGCAGGCATCCTCGAAGGAGACGTAGCTGTAATTGAACAGGCAGAAACTGCAGATGACGGACAGATTGTCGTAGCTGTAGTTGATGAAGCAATTACATTGAAGCGTTTCTTCAGGGAAGCAGAGCGCGTAAGGCTCCAGCCTGAAAATCCTGCATTCCAGCCTATTTACACAAGTGACGTACGCATTGTAGGAACACTTGCAGGAATACTGCGTTCATACTAAAATCGTAACTCCTTATGAATGAAGTTGAACTCTATCTGTTTACCGGTCCAGAAATCGGTGAAAGAAACGAAGCAATTGCAGAATTAAAGCAGAATGCCTCAAAGAAAAACGGTCCTCTTGACGAATACAATTATTACGCAGGAGAAACTCGTTTTGCAGACGTAATAGCTCAGCTTCAGAACGAAAGCCTTTTTTCATCAGCAACATTCATCGTGTACAAGAATGCAGAAATGCTTAAGACAAAAGATGACATTGCACTTCTTGACAGCTGGATTAAAGGCGCAAAGGGAAGTCCAAATACGCTTGTACTTGTTTCAGAAGAAAACGGCATCGAAAAAAAGATTGAAGCACTCGTTCCTTCTTCACACAAGAAAATCTTCTGGGAAATGTTTGAAGACCGCAAGCAGCAGTGGATTCAGAATTATTTCCGTAAGAACGGATTTGCAGTAACACCTGATGCAATAGAGTCAATTCTCGAAATGGTAGAAAACAATACTGAAACGCTTAAATCAGAATGCTCAAGGTTTTTCTACTGTTTCGAAAAAGGCTATGAAGTTACGGAATCTGATGTAGAAAAAATCCTTGCGCACAACAAGGAAGAGTCTGCATTTACACTGTTTGAAGCAATGGCAGACAGTTCGTCTTCTCCGTCACAGCGTCTTGATTCATCCCTTTCAATACTGCAGAAACTTATGCTTTCCAAAAATTCAGTCGGGGTAGAGCTTATTGCGGGGCTTGCATACTGCTTCCGTCAGCTGCGTATATGGCACAACCTTCACGCAAACGGCGGTTTCCCAAGTGATGCAGATTTACGGTCAAACGGATTTTACAACAAGACAAGCCAGAACCGTTACCGCAAGGCAGCAAATGTATGGGGACCGGGAGCCGTAGCTTCAATAATTTCGCTTTTGTCTTCTACGGACATGTCTATGCGCGAAACAGGAAAGTCTTTTGAAGAAACATCACTTTCCATGATGATATATTCTATAGTGATGAAAAACGGGGCATACTGTTCAGAATACGAAACTTCCGTTCAGTAATTTTTTTAATAAAACAAGCGTCAGTTATTCCAGATTCAAACCGTCTATTAATTTCTTAAGGGAAATAAGTTCTTCTTTTGTAAGTGCTATTCCTTTTCCCATTTTCTGGTGATCGGGTGACCATGGCCTTATGTCGTATTTTGCAGGTCTGCTGCTCCATGAAACAAGATTCAGTTCCAGATTCCATCCGCCTTTGCCTTCAGAAACTACGCCGAGTTTGTCTTCTATACTGAAAATAAAGTCTTCAGCCATATAAGCCTCCTGTTTTTGATATATTTATATTATACACGAAATTACAGAATTTAGTTGTTGTTTTATACTTTTTATAGTATTCTATAAGTAGTAAGTACGATAGGAGGAAAAATGCGCATTCAGAAAAAGTTACTTCTGGCATTTGGAATTGCATTTGCATTCAGCTTAATTGCATGTAAATCAACACCTGAGCCGGAACCAACACCAGAACCAGTACCGGAAACAAAGGTTGAAGAAAAGAAACCTGAACCACCGGCTCCAGTAAAAGAGGAAAAGGTAGAAGAAAAAATTGATTATTCTGAAGCAAATTCAGCATCGTTACAGAAACTCGAAGATTCACGCGATGAAGCAATCAATTACGGCGGCAACGAAGATAATGAAGAAGGCTTTGCTGTAGCAGAAGCTGCTTACGAATCTCTTAAGGCAGCAGCTGCAGATTCATCAAAGGACAGTTCAAAGGAACTTGATGACCTTGCACTTAAATATGATGCCCTCAAGAATTATTCAATTGCAGTTGCTAAAGAAGCAGAAATTGCAGAAAACGATTTCATTACAGCAAATCAGGAAGATTATGATAAAGCAGATTCAATGCTCACTGAATTAAGCTGGACAGAAACATTTGAATCAAAGTCTGGTCAGGAACTTTATGATATGTCTGTTGAAGTTATCAGCATTCTTGATAACATTCTTCTTAACGGCTACAGGGCAGAAGCAAAACAGCTTCGTCTTGATGCTCTTGCAATGAAGAAGAAGGCAGATGAAGTAAAGGCTTCTGTTTCAAGAACAGCTGACTATAAGGCTGCAGTAGAAAAATTCCAGTCAGGCGACAGGAACTATGTTCTTAAGGAACCGGAACTTGCAATTGCTGACTACGAAGATGCTGAATACGGATTCAGTTCACTTTACGGTGAAATCCTTGAAGCACGTGCAAAAGCTTCTGCTGCCATTGAAGCTGCTAAAAAGCGTGTAGCAGAAAGCAAGGCAAATGCAGAAAAAGCTGATGCTGCAACACCTCTCGCAGAAGATCAGACAGACGGTATTGAAGAAGAAGATGCAGTACTTCTTGAAGAAGATGTATTCGATACAACAGGTAAAGAAGCAATCGATCTTGAAGAAAATATTGATGAAGAACCTGTAGAAGAACCTGCAGAAGTTTCTGAAGAAGAAGTTATAGAAGAGTAAGGAGTAGCAGAAAATGAAAAAGATTTTTACAGTAATTTGTTTATGCCTTATTTCTTCACTTGTATTTGCTGCAAGCTTTAAGAACAATACTTATCAGAAACTTGCTGAAGAATATACGGTAAAAGCTCAGAAGGCTATGGATGCCGGTGAATATGACATGGCTGTAGATTATGCTGCAAAGGCAGAAGAAAATGCTGCACTTTCAGAAGCATTCATTAAATCAATGACAGCACGTGCCAGAGCAGAAAATGCAATCACTCTTGCAAAGAACAGAATTGATTATGTTAAGAGCATTAAGGGTGATGTAAATTATCCTCTTGCATTTACAGATGCACAGAATTACTTTACACAGGCAAACTCTGCTTATGATGAAGAAAAATTTGATGATGCAGAAGCTGCTGCAAATCAGGTAATTACAGTTCTTGCTGATGTAAAGGAAGTAACACCTCTTCCAAAGTTCTACATTGTACGTCCTTGGGAAGATACAAAAGACTGTTTCTGGAATATTTCAGGCCGTCCTTATATCTATAACAATCCGTTGTTGTGGGAAAACCTTTATCAGGCAAACAAGAACAAGCTTCCTGAACCAAACAATCCTAACCTTATCAAACCTGGTATGAAGATGGAAATCCCTTCAATCTCAGGCGAATATCGTGACGGAGTTTACAGTCCATCAACAAAGTACGATACATTCAACGCAAAATAATTAACTGTTTTGAATGAGAAGACAGGCTGGCTTAGCAAAGAGTCAGCCTGTTTTATTTTAAAATGTAGTTTCTGTAAAGGCCTAGTGCTGCTGCCATAATAACGTGACAGTATTCTCCTTTGCCCATGTTTTCATATACTTCGTTTTTATCTATCTCAAAATATTTAACGTATTCGTCATCATCGAGATTCTGTTCTCCCGTAGGAACTAAATCTTCTGCAGCATACATATGGATTTTGTTTGCAAAGAGGGCAGGGTTTGGATTCATTGTACCAAGATGAATGAGTTTCTTTGCAACATAACCTGTCTCTTCCTTAAGTTCGCGTACAGCACCTTCTTCTGCACTTTCACCTGGATCAAGTACGCCACCGGGAAATTCCATGCTCAGGCTTTTTTCACCATGACGCCATTGTCTTACCATAAGGAATTTGTCTTTTAAAACCGGAACTACTGTTACCCAGTCGCGGCATTCGTTTACAATGTATTTTCCTGTAGTACCTTCAGGACTTCTGCTTGTTCGTTCAGTAACAGTAAATACAGGTGTTTCAAGAAGTACTTTTCTGTCTTCTTCGTTCCATGCAAGCTGTCTGTCAAATTCCATTTTTATTCCGCCTTTAATTTACAAATTCATTTTGTAAGTTTATAATTATAGTAACACAGTTCGGAGATGAGGTGAATATGGCAATAATTACTATTTCAAGACAAGTTGCTGCAATGGGAGATGAAATAGCTGCTGCTGCTGCAAAAGAGCTGGGCTATACTTTTATTGACCGTAAGCAGATTGAACAGAAAATTGTAGAGCTTGGTTTTCCAAAAGAAAAGCTTCCAAAATATGATGAACGCAAACCGGGATTTTTTGCTTCCCTTGCAAAAGACCGTGATGAATATTTGAATTACCTTCAGCTTGCAGTTCTAGAAGCTGCTTCATGCGGTAACTGTATTCTCATAGGACGCGGTGCATTCATAATCCTTAATGAGCTTCCAAATGAAGTTTCATTCCGTTTCATAACAGATGACAAGATAAGGCTCACCCGTCTTCAGAATGAATTCAACTGGAACGAAAAACAGGCTCAGGCCAGAATAGATGAAAGCGATGCAAACCGTGCTGGTTTCCACAAAAGTTTCTTTAATTTGACAAATGAAAGCCCTGAACATTTTGATGCCGTACTTAACACTGGAGCACTTTCTGTTGAAGAAGCTGTTGCTGTAATAAAGACACTTGTTAAGACAAGGGTTAATCCTAAGACAGAAGCAGAAGGTGCAGAAAAGTTAAAGTATCTTCTTGAAGGCCAGCGTCTTGTAAACCGGATGATTTTTGACTTCAAGATTAATGTAAATTTCCTTCAGGCTGTTGTTTCAAAAGATACGATTGTGCTGCAGGGTGTTGCAGATTCTCTGCCTGTAGTAGAGAAGGCTGTTCAGACTGCTGCAAAAATACTTCCGTCATATAAAGTTGAATCGGCAATTACTGTTGTACAGGAGTTTAAGGCTTACCCGTGAAAATGAATATTCTTTTTTCATTGTGCTCAATAATCATTTCTTTTTTCACAGGTACTGCTGCAGGCTGTCTTTTTACTTCACTGGTAGAATGTCTTCCTCATATTAAGCGAAGGCATTTCCGTTTTTCTTACATATGTGTTTCGCTTACGCTTGCAGTAATTGCAGCAACAGTATGCTTTTTTATTAAGCCTGACTTCTGGGGAATTGTAGACTTCTACAAATCAGACTGGATTTTTCATGCTGTAATATGCGGCATTGGTTTTATCTGCGGAATTATTCCTCAGTTTTTCATACCGCTGTTCATTTTTATTTATGCTTTGTTCTTTGGTGTTTCTGACATTCAGATGCTTAAAGTTTTCGGCCCACAGTATAAGACTGCACGTGTTTGCGTAAACTCAAATGAAGTCATTATGCAGGACAAAATGTTTTCTGTTCCGAAAGATTTTACTCAGATTAAGGTTACTTATTCGGTTTACAAAATGAACAAAAGATTCTATCTGCTTCAGGATAAGGACTGGCTTTATATTTCCAAAATAACTGCCGTTGATGCTGATGGAAATTCTGTTGTCTGTCATACAGAAAAATCTGTACGGGATATTCTTGCTTCTTACAGATATACACAGTATTTTGTTTCTGCTGCAGGTGAAAAGGATGTATGGCTTCCGTCTGCTCATTTCTATCCGGCTTATTTTACAATCGACCGCGAAATATACGGTGACGGTATTGAACTTAAGGTTAACCGTTATTTCTGATTTTTTTATATGCTGAATCTATAATCCTAAAACGGTTTCTTTACCTTTACTTTTACGTAATATTTTTCTATACTATTATGCATGAAAGTTTCAAATAGGTTTACTTTATTCAGAGTGCTTTTTGCGCCTGTGTTTTTAATCATATATTTTCTGCCTCAGTGGTTTAATGCTGCAAACGGAAGTGTTTTCAATATCGTTTCTGTATGCATCCTGATTCCGCTGCTTACTGTTATTGAACTAACTGATTACTGGGACGGATATTATGCGCGTAAATACAATGAAGTAAGTGACTTTGGTAAAATATTTGATCCTTTCGCAGATGTATTCCTTCATTTGTCACTGTTTACATGCTTTATGATGGACGGATATATGCATCCGATTATTTATGTATTTATTTTCTATCGTGAATTCAGCATGCATTTCTTCCGTATGGTTGCAGTTAAACAGGGTGTTGCAATTGCTGCCAGAAAAGGCGGTAAGACTAAAACTGTATTCTATGTGTTCAGTTGTGCTTTTTCTCTTTTCATAGAGTCTCTTGTACGCATAGGTTTTGCTGATAAAGTAAATATTGCATTACTTAAAAACATTGGAATTGGTTTATATATCGTATGCCTTATTCTTGCATATGTTTCTTTCTTTGATTATCTGAAGAATTTCAAGAATATACTTAAGAAAGATCTGGAATAGAAAAATAAAAAAAATACAAAAAAAAAGGAAAATACACTTGACGAAAAACGAAAGAGGGTGTATATTCTTTTTCGCGTCACGCAAACGAACCGATGCGGTCCAGTGAGCGGGACACAGAAAACTGCATCTGCTGAGCAAAAAAAATCAGAAAAAAGCAGTAAGGTGATTGACATAAAAGCTCGATTTTATGTATAATCTTATTCACTTGCGCAAAACACGCAGGCTGAAGAAACAGGTTATTTGACAGCAAAGGGAAGGAAAGAAGAAGACAAGGAAT
>JAZUKU010000114.1:0-10268 GCA_045643485.1 Treponema sp.
CAATGAAATAAAGAAAGGCGGAAACGTACTTCACGTAACGACAGACAGTGAAAGCCTAAAGCAGTTCATGCCAATTCTTGAAGACTTTGTAAGGGAAACAGACATTCATTCCGTTAAGCCGTCAGTTGAAAAGTCTGCAGAGGAATTATACGAATGCACAATTCTTCCAGGAGAAGACAAAATTGAAAACGAAGAATATTTTGTACTTCCTACTCAGGGCGGATATTCAGCTTCATGCGTAAAGTTTGATTCTCTTGATGCCAGGGAAAGTGCCTGCGGAACGGTTCTTTCACACTGGCTCGGACAGTCACTTCTCTGGGAAAAAATAAGGACAATAGGCGGAGCTTACGGTGCAAATTCTTCTGTAAGCGGACTTGATTATACATTCGACATGAGTTCATTCCGTGACCCTACACCGCTTAAATCTTTGCAGACATTCAGGGAATGCATTGATGAAGCATGCAGTTTGAATCTTTCAAAAGAAGACATTGAACGTGCAATAACGGGCTGCTATTCTTCCCAGAAGCAGCCTTCATCTCCTGAAGCAAAAGGTTTTATTGGATTCAGAAACAGGCTTTACGGAGTCCTTCAGGAAGCATGTGACGAATGGATTAACGAAATACTTCACGCAGACAACGAAGGATTAAAAGCTTTTGCTCAAAAAGTAAAAACTGCAGCACCAACATTACGCACTGCAGTTATTTGTGATGAAAGTACAGAAATTAATTCAGGAAAGAAAATAAGCATTTCCTTCCAGTAATATTTCTAGCGGACTGTTCCAACAATTACGTATGACGCAATTATAAGCTTCATTACATCTACGTCCACATTGTTTGAAAATATTCTGTATGAATAAGCATCAAATTCTGCAACAAGATTATCCTGAACATCTGTAATCTGGAAAAGCTGTTCAGGTGTTTTGAAAACCTCAAACGGTGTCTGTGTACCGGAACCTTTTTCATTACGTGCAAGATATTTTGTTTCACTTACCCTAAACTTTCCGTCTGCAGTTACGAATTCTGAAATTTTATACGGCATATCAGAATACTTTACCGGCGGATAAAACAAATCACTGTCCCCAAGTGCTTCAAAATTATAAATCTGAACATCATCTGCAATATTGCTTATTTCTACATGAGATAAAGAACTTACTCTTGTATCAAAAGAAGAATTATAACTTGCATGAATTGTAATTGACGGAGAATATTCAATTTCGTCAATTGTAACCTTTCCATTGAAAACAAAGGCTTTTGAATTTATACCGATTATTTCACCCAGTAAATTCAAGCCGAATCTATCATCAAGATAACCGGTAATATAAATGTCTTCTGAATTATTACCCGGTTTTCCGTAGCTTATGATTCCGCTTTCATTAACATCCATTTCATCAGAAGAAACGGCAGAATCCATTACATATTTTGCTGACTGACATGACATTAAGCAGATACAGGCAAAAACTGCTGCAATACCGAAAAAAATCCATTTTTTAGATTTCATTTGATAAGACCCCTTTTTACAGAAGATGTTGAATTACAAATTTAACACCTGAACTTTTAATTTCTGTTACTGTAAATTAATTTGAGTCTTTTTTCAACTTGTCCCCTGGAAGTCAAAGTATCTTCCGGCGTATTAAGACAGTAATCTACCAGTCTTTCTATAGAAGATTCTGCCACATGCATTCTTGTGTCACTTGAAGCGTAATAGATAAGGACGCGTCCGTCATCGTCAACAACTGCTCCGTTACAGAAAACTACGTTGCTTACGTCACCAATGCGTTCTTCGTTTTCCGGTGCAATAAGATACCCTGAAGGAGAAGCAATAACTTTTGCAGGATCATCAAGGCTTGTCATGAAAGCGTAAATTACATAGCGCAGACCGGCAGCCGTATTACGTACGCCATGTGCAATAAAGAGCCAGCCTTTTTCTGTTTTTATTGGAACTGCCCCTGCTCCATTCTTTACTTCCTTAATTGTATGGTAAACTTTTGGGTCTATGATCTTTTCATCCTTAACAACAGGATTTTCCATACTGTTTGCATAACCGGCACATATTCCCCCGCCGCTTCCTGTTTCAATAAAGCCGTCCTGTGGTCTTGTATAGAAAAGATATTTTCCGTTTACAAATTCCGGATGAAGTACGACATTCCTCTGCTGACTGCTTTCAGTAATCAAGTCAGGAAGACGCTCCCAGTTAACAAGATCCTTTGTGCGGACAATACCGGCAGCTGCAGTTGCCATTGAAGTGTCTCCCTCTGGAGCAGAAGGATCCTTTCGTTCACTGCAGAATATTCCGTAAATCCAGCCGTCTTCATGCTGAGTAAGCCGCATGTCGTAAACATTAACGTCCGGGTTTTCAGTCTGCGGAAGAAGAACCGGATCCTGATTGAACTCAAAGTGATCAATACCGTTCGGGCTTTCTGCTACTGCAAAAAAACTCTTGCGGTCAGCACCTTCTACGCGAACGACAAGACAGTATTTTCCGTTAAGCTTTATAGCTCCTGCATTGAATGCTGCATTTATTCCCATGCGTTCCATAAGGAAAGGATTTGTTCCCCTGTTCAAGTCAAAGCGCCATTCAAGCGGAATATGTGAAGCAGTTACTACAGGATTTTCATACCGTAAGAAAATGCCGTTTCCAGGCTGCACGGGTTTATTTTTTTTACTGATTAATTTTCTGTATTCCTTTTTCAAAAGACTTAATCTTTTTTCGTAGCTTAAAAACATTTACTGCCTCTTTTTGAAAATATTGTACGCCTGTCGTTGAACATGCGGATAAAGCTGTCTGTCATTTCGTGACGGAAAACTGTCTTCCTGAAAATTCCTTTCTTTTCCACATAAGGAGCATAATATCCGCCGTGTCTGCTGAAGTTTGCCCACAAGAGGAAATAGCATGCATTGTTCCTTATGCAGCAGTCAGCAATTTTTTGGTACCAGTTAAAATCTTCGTTACCTGTTTCAAGAAGAGCCTTTCCGTTTTCGTGAGCAACGCCAGTTTCCGTACACGCAAATAATTTATTGTGTTCCGCTGCAATTTCTGAATGAAGCTTTAAGTGAAAATCAAAATCTTCAAAGAAAGTATCTTTCTGTTCAGGAAGACGCTCGTACATATCAATGCCTATCAGGTCAACGTAACTGTCTCCCGGGTAGCGCTCTAGAAATTCTTCCCTTGTTTTTGCTTCACTACCCGGACTGTATGCCCATATTAAGTTGTGAATGTCTTTTTCGTTAACAAAATATTCATACGTGTACTTCCACAGATTTTTGAATTCTTCTGCAGAACAGCTGTTTGTTCCCCACCAGAACCAACCGCCTGTATTTTCATGGAACGGCCTGAATATAAGCGGAAGATTTTTTTCCTGCAGTTCAATAAAGAAACCTGCAATCAAATCAAGATACTGTCTGTATATTGAATTCAGCTTTCCGCCAGCAACAATATCCTTTACTACAGTTCCGCGCAAATCATTTGGTGTATATCCGTAGAAATTAATTGAACCGTCATCAAGAACTTTCTGAATGTCTTTATACTTTTCATCTTCAGGGCCAAGAGTTCCTTTCTGCATCTGGAAAATAAGCTCAAAATTAGGCATATGGGCACTGAATGAAATAAAGCTTCCCTGAGCATAGATTTTTTCTGCAAGCTTTACTGCTTCTTTAATGCGTTTGTTCCTGCTCCAGAACCATTTGCCGTATTCGTTACCTGTAAGGCTCAGAGCATCAAGTCCGCAGACCGGAGCGTAATATCCCGTTATGTCAAAAGTGTCGCTTGGAGAAAAATATTTTCCTGCAGTACCGGCTTTACACGAAAATTCATTCTGATGACCGTACATTGTGAGTGAATTAATTGAAAGGTATTTCAGTAAGGATGCAAGTTTTTTTGTGTTTTCAGAAGCATTTCGGTCACACAGAGGCTGACTGCATTCAGAAAATTCAGCTGTAATCCGCTGCTTTTTTACAGGCTTAATCTGTTTTTTTAAAGCCATATTGCTCTCCTGAAAAAGTTACTGATTACTTTATCTGATAATTTATATTAGGTAATTTTAGTTAAAATGTCAACTTTTTCGCTGTTTTTTAGTTAAATCCTCTTCTTTTTAAGTAAATTTGAGTAAATTTTCTTAATTATATTTGACTTTTGCTTAAAAAACTGCAATAATCATTTTAGTTAATTTTACTTAAAAAAGGAGACAAAAGCTTTATATGAGCAGAATAATCAACGGAACAGATTTACCTAACATACCGTGGCAGGATAAGCCGGAAGGATGGCCATTACCTGTCTGGAGATATACAGAAAACCCGGTTATCAGGAGAAATCCTTTTGAAGGAATGGGACGCATTTTCAACAGTGCAGTAGTTCCTTACGAAGGCAAATTCATCGGTGTATTCCGCGGAGAAACAACTACAGGAAGACCTTTCCTTTACCTTGGACACAGTGAAGACGGAATCAAATGGACTTATGATACAGAAAAAATCCATATGAAAGATGAATACGGCAAAGACTGGGATCCTTATTACGCTTACGATCCGCGCTGTGTAAAAATTGAAGACTGGTATTACATAATCTGGTGTACTGATTTTGACGGTGCAGCAATCGGTCTTGCACGCACAAAGGACTTCAAGGAATATACACGTCTTGAAAATCCATTCCTTCCGTTCAACAGAAACGGTGTCTTGTTTCCAAGAAAAGTCAACGGCAAATACCTTATGCTTTCACGCCCAAGTGACTCAGGACATACACCGTTCGGCGACATAATGCTGAGCCAGTCTCCTGACTTGCGTTACTGGGGTGAACACAGATGCGTAATGCAGAGAGGTACAAGCGCATGGTGGCAGGGCGTTAAGATTGGCTGCGGTCCTTCTCCAATTGAAACTGATGAAGGATGGCTCATGTTCTACCATGGAGTTGCTACTACATGTTCAGGATTTGTCTATTCATTCAGTGCTGCACTTCTTGATAAGGACTGTCCGAGCAAAGTACTTTACCGCTGCAACAAATACATGCTCACTCCGGAAGAAAATTACGAAACAACAGGATTTGTTCCTAACGTTGCTTTCCCGGTAGCTGCTTTATGTGACCAGAAAACAGGACGCATTGCAATCTACTACGGTGCAGCAGATACAGTCGTTGCCCTTGCTTTCTGCCAGCTTGATGAAGTAATCAAGTACATTAAGGAAAACAATGAGACTTGCGGCTGTGATACTGATGAAGGAAAGTTTTAGGAATAACTAACTGATTCTGTTTTACTGCTGGCTGTAAGTAGACCCACAGTCAGCAGTTTTTTTTGCATTCATTCTTCTATAAGATGAATAAGCTGGCTCTGGTAATCACCGCCCATTCTCTGCATGTTGATTCCCATGTTCAATAAAGTTGCACCACTCCACTTACCCAAGTCAGTTGAATTACCGTTGCTGTCCTGAACATTTACGCAATAAGTTTTAGCTTCATCAACGCCCTTAAGCACGACACGTCTTGCCTTGTAGTTAGGCCTGTTCATTACCTGAACAAGTGTGTATAACGCTTCGTGCCTGTCTTTTGAAACTACGCCCCATGCATCCCATTCATTATTTTCGCGGTAAGAAGCAATTCTGTAGTAATCGCCCGTACGGATAAGGTCATTGTATTTTTTGTAAAGTGCAACCTGTCCTGGAATAAGAGCACGTTCTTCTTCTGCAATTTTTGTAATGTCGAGCTCGTAACCGAAAGTTCCGGCTAATGCAACAAATCCTCTTGTGCGGAAAGGAGTAATTCTTCCAAGAACATGATTAGGACATGTACTTACGTGAGCACCGATTGTTGAAAGAGGGAAAATCATCTGTGTTCCTTCCTGAATTGCAAGACGCTCAACTGCATCAGTATCATCACTGCCCCAGATCTGCGGTGAGTAATAAAGCATTCCTGCATCAAAACGACCGCCGCCACTCGAACAGTTTTCAAGAAGCAGATACGGGAATTCCGTAATGAGGCGTTCCTGCAGTTCGTAAACGGCAAGAACATATCTGTGGTAGAATTCACCGGCATTTTCCTTTGACAATGCATAGCTTCCTACGTCTGTCAAAGGCCTGTTCATGTCCCACTTAACGTATTCAATGTTTGCGCTCTTCAATACTTTGCTTATTGAATCAAAAACATAATCCCTTACTTCTTTGCGCGTAATGTCGAGTACTAGCTGATTGCGGCTTAAGCCTGGCGTTCTGTTTTCAATGGAAATTGCCCAGTCAGGATGTGTGCGGAACAAGTCGCTGTCAGGACAAACCATTTCCGGTTCAAACCATATTCCGAATTTAAGTCCAAGCTTGTTTACTTCATCAACAAGATATTTAATTCCGCCCTTAAGCTTGTTTTCGTTAACAACCCAGTCACCAAGAGAAGAATTGTCATCGTTTCTCTTGCCGAACCAGCCGTCATCCATAACAAGAAGCTCAATTCCGTCTTTTGCAGCTTCCCTTGCAATTGAAATAAGCTTTTCCGTGTCAAAGTCAAAATATGTTGCTTCCCAGTTGTTGATTAATACAGGACGCATTCTGTCTGCATACATTCCGCGTATTAAGTGTGAGCGCCACAAGTCATGGAAAGTACGAGTCATTTTTCCAAAGCCCTTGTCTGAATAAACAATTACTGCTTCAGGGCTTGTAAAATGTTCTCCCGGTTTAAGAGGCCATTCAAATTTTTCAGCATTGATTCCTGTAGTTACGCGGATATTGTTGAACTGATTCATCTGAACCTGGGACATAAAGTTTCCGGAATAGATTAAGTTGAAGCCAAAAACTTCACCTGTTTCGTTAGTTGCAGAATGTTCTGCCAGTGCAATAAAACTGCTTTCCTGTGCGCTTGAGATTCCCCTTATTGAAGAAACCTTCTGTTCACCGAAAATTACACGCTGTCTCTGTATATGCTTTTCTCGAGCCCAAGTTCCGTGAAGCGAAACCATATCGTAATCCTTGTTTTCAAGATCAAGTGCAAGAGAATATACTTTTGCCAAAGCAAGTGTTTCCTTACCGCAGTTTTCTATGTAAACGCTTCTTGCAATTACATCAAGTCCTTCGAATATCGTGTAGCGCAGTGCAACTTTAAGTCCAAGAACATCGTCCTTACAGTGAACAATAAGTGTCATGCATTCATTTTCTTTTGCAAAAGTCTGAGGAAGGTCTTCAAGATGCGGCTTACCGTTGATTATTTCGTGGCTTTCGTAACGTAAGTCTACTGCATATTTACCGTTTGCATTCCTTACTTCAAGACAGCTTTCCCTGAAGTCACCTATTCCACCGCACGGATATTCAAACTGAAGGTAATCAAAAAAAGGAACACGTTCGCGGTTAAGCTTTTCAGGTGTCCACGGATAATCGTTTATTCTCAAAAGGGAAAGAAGATCGTCTTCACATGAAACTTTCTTTCCGTAATGAATATGCGCAACAAAATTGTCCTTATCGACAAGGCCTAAATAATAGCCTGCATTTTCCGTTTCGATTGAAAAGATTCTTCTGCTTTCGTTATAAGTT
Organism: Treponema sp.; assembly: GCA_045643485.1. Lineage (GTDB taxonomy): Bacteria > Spirochaetota > Spirochaetia > Treponematales > Treponemataceae > Treponema_D. Next base: position 7,491 of record JAZUKU010000114.1, read on the forward strand.
ATTTTCATATGATTACCTCTTGTATACATTCTATACTAATAGTGAAAATAAAAATTTATCTTTTTCGGCAAAATGTATTAATAAACAATAAATCCGATTATATTGCACGGTTTGCCCTGATCTGTTTTTCTTCGCTTAGGACAGCTTACATGCAGGATATATTCCTTTTCTTCTTCACCATTGATTACTTCATGAGCAGCCCAGCCAAGGTAGCCCTTTCGTGAAGCCTGGGCACAAGCCATTTTTACTTTCTTAGAATCATTTCCTTCTGCATCAGTTACCCATGCTTCACAGTCACGGAAACCGTCACTTTCTGCATACAGGACATTTATTCCTTTTGCCTTAATACGGAACGTAATTTCAGCATTTTCTGTTTTTGTTGACCAGCCCTTTTTTGCATTACCGCGTGAAGGCCATTCCGGATGAACTGGACTTTCTTTTGTCCAGCCAGTATTTGTTTCAGGTTCGATATTGTCGTTTGTGTAGAATATGCAGTATTCGTATGAAGTGTCTGTTAACGGAGACGGAAGCTCCTTTGCAACGGGATTAAGTTCATTTGTTTCCGGAAGGGAATCCCATATTTCTTCGAGCTTTTGAATTATGTATTCTGCAATCTTAGCGTGACCTGTGTTTGACGGATGAACGCCCTCCTGACCGTCAAAATATTTATCCCAGTCGGGACTTCCGCCATATTCTTTATTCATGCAGTCTTTCCAGCTTACGAAAGGAATGTGGTAATGAGTACAGATTGGTTCCTGTTCACTCTGCTGACCTGACTGCTGTCCGAACCTTTCGTTTACAAACAAAGCCATTACTGCACGTTCTGAATTATTCATCATCTGCCTTATTACGCCTTCATAGCTTCTGTTGCGCACCTGTTTTTCAAGCCACTGGTCATTCATTGCAAATTCCAGTATTACAAGATCCGCGTTGTTTTTTATAATGTGGTCATTTATTCTAACCGCAGCAAATGCGCTGTCTGTTCCGCTCAAGCCTTCGTTAAGGAATTTCAGGCTGCAGTTGTTTTCAAGAGCCTTCTGCTTAAACCATTTTCCCGTCAGTGCAGCCCAGCTTTTTTCATTTATCGGTGACGAAGCATATCCTGTTGTAATTGAGCCGCCCAATGCTGCTACAGTTACATCCTTTCCTGCCTTTATCTTCATCATTACGTTTTCTATTCTTGCATTTTCTTTTTCATCCATAAATGAAATCTCCTGTGCTGTAAGTGAAAAAATTACACTTAATAAAATAAATAATACTGAGGTTATTTTCTTCATAAGCTTTCTATTCCGTAAATTCTGGAAGTTCATCCCTTGTAATCAGATACGGATTTTCATAATATTTCTGAAGCACTTTTTCTTCCGTATATTTAGATGAATACTGTTTTTTGCTGTCTATGCAGAATTCATGGTCCCATGTGCAGAACCATGACCAGTAAGTCTTTTTTGATTCAAGATTTTCTATGTCAGGCAGAGTTCCGTTTTCGCTCATTGCAACAAGCTTTGGTAAAGCAGAAGATGCACGAAGTCTGGAATATTCTTCATCATGAACAAGATACTTTTTCTGAGCCGGATAAATGTCATCTGAAATTATGTCAACAACATCATCTCCCGGGTACCACAAAGGATCCTGACCGTTCCACACCCAAATCAGATTGTTTATTCCGTGAACATAAGTAAGCTGTTCGTAAAGAAGCCTGTAAAGCCTGATGTAATCGTCAGCACCATGAGCTCCCCACCAGAACCAGCCGCCGCTTGCTTCGTGGAGAGGACGCCAAAGCAGTACTACTCCTTCCTGCTGCATTCTCTTTAACGGAAGCGTTATTGCTTCAATGTCACGCATCAAAGCCTTATATTCTTCGGAACTCCTGTCGTTAAGCGCTTTCTGCAAGTCAAAAGTAGTTGCCTGTGTCCTGAAACCGTCATACCAGTGTTCATACTGGGCATCATTGTTCTTTAAGTTCATTGGTGCATTCCAGTGCCAGCAGCAGCTTACAAGACCGCCTTCCTTCCACCATTTGATTGCATTGTTGTCTACAAAACTTTTTGTTCCGTTCTGAACTCTTGTCGGACTGAAATCTATCAAGTCTATTCCAAGAACGGCCGGATATTTTTCAAGAACTTTGTTAAGAGCCTTTATTTCAGGAGCAGCCCTGTCGTAAATCTGCTGACCGCTTAATATTCCCTTGCCCTGCATGTCTACAAGATAACTTAATACACGCTTTGCATTTTCAGTAGCATTTTCATTTACAGGAAGCTTTGAAGGCTTCACCAATTCTAAATCTTCTTCTGTTGCAGGAATTATTTCAATGTAATCAAGATAGAAGCCGCCTTTAAGTGACTGCACGTAAAAAACATTTGACCCTTTTGCAAAATGAAATATACCGTTCATCAGGACATCTTCAAACCAGTCATTCGATTCAATACGCTGGCTTGAAGCAAGAATATTTCCGCTTTCATTTTCCAGTTCAATCTGTACAGCCCTGTATTTTTCCGGAAAAGGATTGCCTTCTTCGTCATAATCGCGCTTGTTCAGTACATTCAGTGAAATAAAATAATCACCTTCTTCAGGAATATCAGCTTCAGCTTCAGCCATATTCAATTCCCTTACAGGAAAAAATACGCATGTATTATTAAAGCCGCTGCCTTCTCCGGAAACGATTTTTGTTCCGTTCTGAACTCTTGTCGGACTGAAATCTATCAAGTCTATTCCAAGAACGGCCGGATATTTTTCAAGAACTTTGTTAAGAGCCTTTATTTCAGGAGCAGCCCTGTCGTA
>JAZUKU010000115.1:0-16825 GCA_045643485.1 Treponema sp.
AGTCAGTAATGCGTTCGTAAGAAATATTCTTAATGATTTCCGGTTCACCAAGAGTAATTCTGTCTTCGAATTTAGAACCCTTAAGGAAGAATGGTAAGAGTGCTCTTGTAAGTCTTCCGTTCAAACCGCTGTTGCTTCTGATTTCTTCAATAACAACACCTCTTTCCTTGTCAATTTCTTCATGATCGAATGAAACTGCACATGCCCAGTCGTTAAGGATTGTAAGTGCGTTGTCAAGAAATTCCGGATTGTCTGCAGGAATTTCGAGCATGTAAACGGTTTCTTCCATGTTTGTGTAAGCGTTTACTTCCGGTCCAAACTTCATGCCGATTGATTCAAAGTAATTTGTAAGTCTTCCCTTTTCAAAGTGCTTTGTTCCGTTGAAACACATGTGTTCAATGAAATGAGCAATGCCTTTCTGGTCATCGTCTTCGTTTGCAGAACCAGTGTTTACTGCAAGGCGAAGATAAATGCGGTTGTTAGGTTCTTTGTTTGAGCGGACAAAATACGACATGCCGTTATCAAGTTTGCCTTCGACAATGGCGCTGTCTTTTACAAGCGGTGTTCCTTTTACTGCTTTTGATTTTGCAGAAGAAGTACATGCTGTGAAAGCTGCAGTCAATAACAATACTGCAGTTACAAGAGTCATGACTCTCTTTGAAATGAGTTTGTTCATTTTTTCTCCTTTTTATTTTTACTTAATTTACTTACTGGAAAACAATCCGGCAAGCAAATAATTACAAATTAAATAAATTAATTTCTGAAAGAATGAATTGGTGCCGGTATGCGTCCACCGCGGTTAATAAAGTCAGCACACGAGAAACGGTTAACAGGAAGAATTGGAGCTCCACCCAAAAGACCGCCGAATTCAGCCCATTCGCCTTCTTTCTTTCCGATAACCGGAATAAGTCTTACGGCTGTAGTTTTATTGTTTACCATACCGATTGCAAATTCGTCTGCCATAATACCGCTTAATGTTGTAGCGCTTGTGTCGCCAGGAACAGCAATCATGTCTAAGCCTACAGAACATACAGTTGTCATGGCTTCGAGCTTTTCAAGACAAATGCTGCCCTGCTTAACGGCATTGATCATTCCTTCATCTTCACTTACCGGAATGAATGCACCGCTTAAACCGCCTACGTTTGTAGAAGCCATTACGCCGCCTTTCTTAACCATGTCAGTAAGCATTGCAAGAGCAGCTGTTGTTCCAGGAGCACCGCATCCTTCAAGACCGCATTCTTCAAGAATACGTGCAATACTGTCGCCAACTTCCGGAGTAGGGGCAAGGCTTAAGTCAAGAATACCAAAATCTACGCCAAGACGGTTTGCTGCTTCACTTCCAACAAGCTGTCCCATTCTTGTAATCTTAAATGCCATCTTCTTGATACCGTCAGCAAGTTCGTTGATTGGCTTGCCTTTATATTCCTTTGCTGCAGCCAGAATAACTCCCGGTCCTGAAACGCCTACGTTAATTACGCAGTCACCTTCGCCTGGACCGTGGAATGCACCTGCCATGAACGGATTGTCTTCCGGAGCATTGCAGAAAATTACGAGTTTTGAACAACCAATGCTGTCTCTTTCTTTTGTTGCTTCTGCTGTCTTACGGATTGTTTCGCCCATAAGCTTTACTGCATCCATGTTGATTCCGCTTTTTGTAGAACCTACGTTTACGCTTGAGCAGACAAAATCTGTTGTAGCAAGACCTTCCGGAATTGAGTCGATAAGTATTCTGTCAGCAGGAGTAATGCCTTTCTGTACAAGTGCTGAAAATCCACCGATAAAGTTAACGCCAAGTTCCTTTGCACAACGGTCGAGCGTTTTTATATATGGTACGTAAGAAGTTGCATTGCTTGCACCAGCAATAAGTGAAATTGGAGTTACAGAAATACGCTTGTTTATGATTGGAACACCAAATTCCTTTTCAATATCTTCACCGGTTTTTACCAGGTTACCGGCTTTTTTCATAATCTTGTCATATATTTTGTCACAGGCAATTTTGCTGTCTGTACATGCGCAGTCAAAAAGTGAAATACCCATTGTTATGCAGCGGATATCGAGCTTCTGCCTCATGAACATGTTTACTGTTTCCTGAATTTCTACTGGTGAAAATAACATTGTGCAACCTCTTTCTGTTATTAAAAAATTGAGAATTTACTGCTGATATTTTAATGAAATGCGCTGTTTGTAGCAATAAAAAAGCCACAGTGCTGGACTGTGGCTTAACTTAGTTATTGGTTATTTCTTAGGTGGCTTCGGAGGTTTAACCTTTTTCGGTGGCTTTGGCTTCTTTGGAGGTCTTGGCTTTCTTGGCGGACGGTGATGAGGTGTTGTCCAGTCAAGAATGTCAAAGAACCAGTCTGCTACTATAACTGCAGCAACAACATCTGTTGCGTCAACTCTATCTTCCTTTACGATAACTGTAGTTGTTTCCTTTGTCTTTTCTTCAGTATTTTCTGAAGCAGATTTTTTCTTTGTATCTTTTTTTACAGGTTCTTCTGGTTCTGCTTTTGGTAATCCTGCTTCGGCATATGTCTTGTCTATGTTCTTTTTTGCTGTATAAAGGATTTCTCCTGTTTCTGCATCAAGAAGGCTTACCTTTACCTGATAGTACTTTTCGTTTTTGTCTGTGATTTTACCTGCACAGATTAAGTCTGCATCTTCTTTTGATTCAACAATATTTACTGTGCCGCTTTCGTAAAGTGCCATCTGTACGGCTTTTGAAATCTTTGTAGTTGTTTTTTTGTTTATTTCTGATTCAAAAAGCTTTACTCCGACATTCAGATCTTCATCCGGATCAATGTTTCTTGTAAGTTTTTCTACAAGTTCGTCATACGGGGTTTGGGTTTCTGCAAAAGCAAATCCTGTGACTACTGTAAGAATCAATAAGGCTGCTGCAATCAGTTTTTTCATAAAAAATCATCTCCTCTTAGGGTCTGTATGTAAAATATAACACAAATAATGCTTGAATTTGTTACTTATTTGATAAAAAAAAGTGAATTTTAGGGCAAAAAGCAAATAAATTAGCGCAATTAATTAAAAAGGTGATATAATGGCATATCTACATGAATTTGTAGTGTATTTAATTCATTCAGGAGTACCAAGATGCGTATTAAATCAGTTTTTTCACATTCATTTGAAAAATACGGAAAAGTTCTTACAGGTTATGATGTAACAGATTTACTTAAGACTTTGGACGAAACAACAGACAAACCGGCAAATGCTGTAATTTACGAACCGGGAAAAGCAGAACTCGAAGCTTTACCAATTGCAAAGGAATTCAGCGACAATGCTTACGGCGGAATGCCAATTCAGGTTGGTTTCTGCAATGGTAACAATACAAAGCTCAACTGTCTTGAATGGCACCGTGGAAGCGAATTGAACATTCCTTCAAACGATATGGTTCTTTTGCTTGCTCCACTTTCTTCTGTTAAGAAAGGAAAGCTTGATACTGCTGCTGTAGAAGCATTCTATGTTCCAAAGGGAACAATCGTACAGGTTTACGAAACAACATTACACTATGCTCCATGCAACGCTGTTAAGAACGGCGAAGTTAGCAAGGAAGGCTTCCGTGTAATCATCGTTCTTCCAAAAGATACAAATACAGAAAAGCCTGCAATCAAGGAAATTGATTTCGAAGACAAGCTGCTCTGGGCACGCAACAAGTGGCTCATTGCTCATCCTGATTCTTCAGAAGCTAAGGCTGGTGCATTTGTTGGTCTTACAGGCAAGAACATCGATATTGCAAAGAAATAATTTCTGACGAACAAAGATTTTGTTAAGAAAAGCGGTTTTCCGTTAACGGGAAGCCGCTTTTTTTATGCTGAATTGTGGTGTGTGTTTAACAAATGCTGTATTTGCTAACTGCAGAGGCGCCCGTTACGAAGCCGAAAGAAGCTCGTATTTGTTAACAACAGTCGCAATGTTTGCTGAAGTAATGGGCTTAACAAAATACGAATTGTCAGGAATGTCAGTAACCATATCCTGCAGCTGAGGGTCACTGGAAACAAAAATAATCTTGATGTCAGGATTTGATTCACGAAGAACTTTTGCAGTCTGAATACCGTTCATCTCACGCATATGAATATCAAGAAACACAGCTGAACATGGTGATTCTTTTGCAAATTCAATAGCGTCTACTGGTGATGTAAAGGGAAAGATTTTTTCTTCGGGCATTTCTCTTGCCACTAAATCGGTAAGAAGGCCCAATGACAGCATCTCGTCATCGATTACAAGAATATTCATTATAAACTCTCCGTCCTTCCACCTAATTTAATTATACCAAACATTCAGTTTTAGGCAAGTAGTTTGTTTAAAGAACACCTTTGCTGACGGGAAAAACAGTTATTTTTTAACAATTTAAGATTTGTTTAAGCAATAAGTTTTGTTTGCTCCTCTCCGGCAACTTCTGTCACAGTTTGCGAAAATACTTTTTCCGTGTTAAATTTAAATTATGACGAATATTTTACTGTGTGCCCTGTGCTATGTTTTCCAGATTATTTTCCTCATTGTTGAAGCAAAGAAGCATTTTAAACAGTCTCTTGTCTTTAAGGGACTTGCTTCGCTTTCATTTGTCATTCTGGGAATACTCTGCTTACACAAGACGCAGAATAAAGTATTTGCCGGCTTTATAATTACAGGACTCGTTCTGGACGCCATTGCAGACGTTGTGTTCAACATCCGTTTTGTTGTTCCTCAAAAAGAAAAAGCTTCTTTCCTGGCAGGAACTGCTTTCTTCTTTGCAGGACACGTAATGTATCTGGCTTCACTTATTCCGATTGCTCAGCTTCCTGTAATTGTTTTTTCACTTGCAGTAACTGTTGCCGTAATAAGTGTTGCAATACGTGTTCTTCCGCTTAAACGCCTGCCGCCTGCGTATCGTGTTGCAGGTGTAATTTATTTCTTTACAATCTGCCTTATGGTCTGTATTTCAGCCGGTAACCTGATTGTAAATCCTGCTTCCGTTAACGCACGAATATATCTGTGCGGGGCAGTGCTGTTTATTTCTAGCGACATCATTCTCTGTAAAAATACTTTTGCCAAGAAAAAAAATTATGGCCTGCGAGTAACAAATCTTTTCTTGTACTACACAGGCCAGCTGCTGATTGGATTCAGCCTTCTGTTTATATAAAATAATATTTGTTAACCGCCGGCAGCTTCTGTTAACGCGTACGGTATGTGTTTCCGCCTGCAGCCTCAGTTACCGCGAACAACTTGCACTTAATTCAGCTTACCAATATCCATTGAGTAAATCTTGTTTGCAAAATAAAGCTTACCAAAGAAATATTTGTTGCATGCACTTTCCGTAACAGTAGCAGGTTTTCCGTCAACAAGATCAAGATCTTCACTCATCTGCGGTGCCATTAAGTCTTTTGAAGGAACATCAGCAAAGAAAAGCGGTGCTCCGTCGTAAGTCTGCTTTGTATCAATAACTGCATCCGGTTTATAAATAAGGAAGTGCGAAGGATTAACGCCATAGCTTGTAGAAATCATCATTGTGCCGTCTGCAGTAAAGCAAACACCCTGTGCTAAGTCCGGAATAGAATAAACAGCAAGCGGTTTAGCAAAATTACCCTTAGCATATTTAGAAACAATAGCCTTGTGAGTAACTCCGTTGAATGTAATTACATTTTCGCAAGTATATTCCTTACTGTTGTTGAATTCGCCGACATAAATGTATTTGTCATCGCTGAATACAAATGAAGAATGATTGTTAACGCTTATAGGCTGACCAATTTCAACTTTTCCTGAAGCATTTGATTTGTCTGTAAGCGAAGCATCAAATTCAAAAACACCAATGCCTTCGTTTGCAAGATAAAGCTTTCCGTCGCAGTACTGAATTCCGCCTGTATGTCCAAAGAAAGGCTCTCCACCGCTAGTCATTTCAAAATGAACCGATTTGCGTGACTTAGGCTGAGTTACGTATATTCTGCTTGGCTTACCGTTACCCATATAGCCTGCAATGATGAATGTGTTGCTGTCTTTGTTATAAGTAAATCCCTGCGGAACAAAACCTGCATTCAGTCCAGGAATATGGCCTTCCTTTTCGTAAATTGAGTAATATTCCTTGTAAACAAAGTGCTTTCCAATGTTTTTTACAATGACAAACAGTAAAATGACTGCGAGTGCCAGTGCCACAATACCGCCGATTATGATTCCAATGATTTTTCCGGCTTTTTTAAGATTCATTTTTTCTCCTTCAGGAACTTTGGTGTTAACCGCAGAGCCTTTTTTTTGTTACAAATATACTGTTCCTTAAACTTTACCAAAGGAATGTGAATAAAACAAGAAAAACAGCATATATATCAGAAAAAAATTAACTTTCTGTAGGTAAAAATTCCCCTTGACAACTAAGCGTAAAGGAATAGAATTTAGGGTGATTTTTTACGAATTATCAATACGTATATAAGGAGTAAATGTATGTTCAAGAACATCCCTGATGTAAAACTTGGTATTATCGCTGTTAGCCGCGACTGTTTTATCAGAACTCTTTCTGTATCAAGAAGAGAAGCAATCGTTAAGCCTTATGGATCTGACCTTTACGAATGTAAAGTTACAGTAGAAAACGAAAAAGACATGCTCAAAGCTGTTGAAGACGTTAAAAACGCTGGTTGTAATGCACTTTGTGTATTCCTCGGAAACTTCGGTCCAGAAACACCAGAAACTTTAATTGCTAAGAACTTTGCTGGTCCAGTTATGTATGCAGCTGCTGCTGAAACAACATACAAAGACGGCGGTCTTATCGATGGTCGTGGTGATGCTTACTGCGGTGTATTGAACTGCTCATATAACTTAGGCCTCCGCCACCTCAAAGCTGTTCTTCCAGAATATCCAGTTGGAACAGCAGAAGAAGTTGCTGCAATGATGAAGGATTTCATCCCAGTTGCACGCACATTAATCGGTCTTGCTGGTCTTAAGATCATTACTTTTGGACCACGTCCACAGGACTTCTTTGCTTGTAACGCACCAATCAAAGGCCTTTATGACCTTGGCGTAGAAATCGAAGAAAACTCAGAACTTGACCTTCTCGTTTCATACAAAGCACACAAAGGTGATGCTCGTATTGCAGACATCATCAAGGAAATGGAAGCAGAAGGCGGAAACGCTTTCCCAGAAATGCCCGAAAGAATGGCACAGTCCGAACTTACATTGCTCGACTGGGCAGAAGCACACAAAGGTGCTCGCGATTACGTTGTATTCGCTGACAAATGCTGGCCTGCATTCCCAGAAGCATTCGGATTTGAACCATGCTACGTTAACAGCCGCTTAGCATCTAAGGGCATTCCAGTAGCTTGCGAAGTAGATATCTTCGGTGCTCTCTCTGAATACATCGGTACATGTGTAACAGGTGAACCAGTAACATTACTCGACATCAACAACACAGTTCCAGCTGACCTTTACAATGACGAAATCAAAGGCAAGTTCGGCTATGACTATAAGCTCACAGATACATTCATGGGCTTCCACTGTGGTAACACACCATTCTGTCGCCTTGCTAAAGAAAGCAAACCAGCTGTTAAATATCAGTTGATTCAGCATCGTCTTCTTGAACCAAAGGGCAGTGAACCAGACTTCACACGTGGTACTCTCGAAGGAGACATCGCTGCTGGCGACATCACATTCTTCAGATTACAGACAAGTGCAGATACTAAACTCAAGGCATACATTGCTCAGGGTGAAGTTCTCCCAGTTGCTACACGTTCATTCGGTGGTATCGGTATTTTCGCTATCCCAGAAATGGGCCGCTTCTACCGCCACGTATTAGTAGCTAAACAGTATCCACACCATGGTGCTGTAGCATTCGGTCATGTTGGTAAAGCACTCTTCACAATCTTCCAGTATCTTGGAATCGAAGACATCGCTTACAACAAGCCAGCTGGTCAGCTTTATGTTGACGAAAACCCATTTGCATAATCCTGCTGAATAAGCAAGTTTAGCAAACAAAAAGGCCTGATTCCAAATGAAGTACACTTCATCAAGAGTCAGGCCTTTCTTTTTTAAGAATATATCTGTTAAGTAACTGTGCCCTTAACTTAAAGGCAGCAGTCTGTTTTCTGCTTCAATTATTCTGAAAACAGAGGAATGCGTGAATTAATGTTTACGTTAACAAGTCCCTGTGTAGTCATCTTAAGCGCAGGAATAACAGGAAGACTTAAGAACGCCATCTGCATGAAAGGAGAAAAATCCTTGGCAACACCATGTTCGTGAACAGAAGCCAGAAGACGCTCGTTCTGAGAAATAACCTCCTGTGCTGAACAGCTCGACATAAGTCCCGCAACAGGAAGCGGAAGTTCAGCCATAATGCGTCCGTCGTAAACAAAGACCATACCGCCGCCGATAGAACGAAGCCTGTTTGCAGCATGACACATGTCTTCATCATTCGTGCCTACAACAACAAGATTGTGACTGTCGTGTGAAACAGTAGAAGCTACAGCGCCATCCTTAAGCCCAAATCCCTTAACGTAACCAAGCCCCATGTGACCGGTGTTATGATGTCTTTCAATAACCGCAATCTTAAGAATATCTTTTTCTACACTGATTCCATTGTTATCATCAAAATTGAGTGTTTCAATAGAATCTTCTGTAATAAGCTCATTCTTGATTAATTTAATTATATGACACTTGTTTGTTTCATTGTTGATATGGAAATCGTAAGGTGTAAGTTCATTCAAATGCATTGAATTAAGTACAGCCTTATTAAGTATTGGAGAAACAGGAGGATTAATGAAAGGCTTTGAGTGTTTGTCAGAAACAATTTTCTTGCCTTTAATGTAAACATCATTAACATCAACTGAGTTAAGGTCGTTAAGGATAAGCAGGTCTGCAGTGTATCCAGGAGCTACAGCACCTCTGCGCTTGAGACCGAATCTTTGGGAAGCATTCAGCGTAGCCATCTTGATTGCGGTAACAGGAGACTTTCCTGCAGCTACAGCTTTACGGATAATGTTGTCGATGTGTCCTGAATGAAGCAGGTCTGAAAGATTTTTGTCATCAGTTACAAGAAGACATCTGTTGCAGTAAGGCTGGTCAAATAAAGGCAAAAGCTTATCCAGATTACGGGCTGCACTTCCTTCCCTTACCATAACCCACATTCCCTTGCGGATTTTTTCAATTGCTTCTTCTGCAGAAATGCATTCGTGGTCACTGTCAATTCCGGATGCAACATATTTATCAAGATTCTTTCCGTTAAGCAAAGGAGCGTGTCCGTCAACAATTCTGTCAAGCGAAAGTGCTTCTGCTATTTTTGCAGCTGTTTTTTTCTCTTTGCGGCATACGTTAAAATAATCCATAACTTCTGCAAGACCAAGTACTCTCGGGTGATGGAATAAGTAACGGATATCTTCTGCATCAAGAACAGCGCCACTTTCGTCAAAGCTTGTGGCCGGTACGCAGGAAGGCATCATAAGGTAAATGTTGAGCGGAATGCCTGTGCTTGTAGCAAGCATGTATTCAATGCCGTCAGTTCCGCTTACGTTTGCAATTTCGTGCGGGTCAGCAATAATTGTTGTAGTTCCGTGCGGCAAAACAATGCGTGCAAATTCAGCAGGAGGAACAAGTGTGCTTTCTATATGAATGTGTCCGTCAATAAATCCAGGACAAATGAATTTTCCGCTTACGTCTTCAACAACATCAGCTTCTTCATCGATGTAGTCATCAAGACCAATGATAATTCCGTCTTCAATAAGTACATTTACTTTTTCAAGCTGTTCTGTAAAAACATTTACTACTGTACCGTTTTTAAGAAGTGTTTTCATCTGATAACCTCTATCTTTAATTATAACACAAAAAAAGCGCTGCACTGTCAGCAAATAATATTCCACAGTAACAACGCTTTTTAAATTTCAATAAATAATATTTCAGCAGCCAAATCATCAGCCGCCGTTATAAAAGGTCCTAGAACTTGGCCTTTCTTAAACGAACCTGTTCAATGTCCTCGCAAAAGAGTTCACGCAAGTCGTTAAGCCCAAGAGCCATAAGAGCCATACGGTCAATACCAATACCCCATGCAAGAACAGGACAGTCAAGACCCATAGCCTTAGTAACTTCCGGTCTGAAAATACCAGAACCGCCAAGTTCAAACCAACCAAGCTTAGGATGCTTAATGTGAACTTCAATAGATGGTTCTGTGAACGGGAAGTATCCAGGAACATATTTAACTTCTTCAGCACCGGCAATTTCTGTAGCAAACATCTTGAGCATACCAAGAAGGTCGCGTAAGTTAACATCATCGCCAACAATAATGCCTTCAGTCTGGTAGAAGTCACTCAAGTGAGTAGCATCAACTTTGTCGTAGCGGAAACAGCGTGCAATACCAAAGTACTTGCCAGGATTTTCTGCCTTATGAAGCTGGTGAGCACTAAGAACAGTACCCTGTGAACGCATGATTAAGCGGCGTGTAAATTCATTGTCAAAGTTGTAATTCCAACCGCGGCTTCCTGTGTTACCGCCGTCACGGTGAACAGCAGCTACATTTGAAAGATATGGTTCTTCAATTTCCTTAGCGTGTGTAGGATACTTAAGTCTGTAAACATCATGAATGTCACGTGCAGCATGGAACTGTGGCATGAACAAAGCATCACCGTTCCAGAATTCAGTCTCAACAAGCGGACCGTCAAATTCCTGGAAACCAAGAGAGCAGAGCTTGTCCTTAACAGATTCAAGGAACTGAACATAAGGGTTTGTGCGTCCAGGAATAATACGTGCAGGTGGAATAGAAATGTTGTATCCGCGGAAAGTACCTTTCTTCCAGTCGCCGTTAGCAAGCATTGGTGGAGTTACTTCACCAATTTCGTTGCCTGTAATTCCGGCAGCTTTAAGAGCTTCAACAACTTCTGTAATTTTATCTGTAAGTTTATTGATAACAGTTTCTCTTTCAATTGTACGGAAAGGAGTTTCAGAAATACCGCGTTTCTTTGTAAGACCGCCCATTACTTCAATTTCTTCTTTCGAAAGATTTGCTGCATCAAGCTGACTGTTTTCAGCAGCCATAGCCTTATTGATAAGCGAAGTAGTAATTGTAAGGCGTGCAGGTAATTCCTTGCCTGTATATTCAGCCTTCTTTTCAGCATTCATTTTAAGAACGCCGTCTTTGCTTAACATACCGAATGCAGAACCAACGTCTTTGTTTTCAAGACCGCAGCCTGTTGCAATTTCAGGCAAAAGTTTGGCACCGTTTTCCTTAACGAATTTAACAATGCGTTCTTCAACAGTTCCGTCCTTTGCAATCTTGCGGCCGTAATCAGTAAGTTCAAAATAAGTGTGTGGAGTGCGGGAAACTTCAGCAAGAAGTTCTTTGCCTTTCAACCAGCTGAATGCCTGGTTAGCGTGGCCTTCCTTGTAACCAAGTTCAGCCTGTAAACGGTCAGAAGTTAATTCGTCCTTAAGACCATACTTCAAGAGCACCTTAATCTCAAGCGGGTGCAGGTTTTTGATAAGAGTTTTAATGTCTGTCAATTTAAATTACCAACCCTAATTAACGGGTGAAAACTACAAGAGACCTGTAAGTAGCCATCTTGATTCCACGTTCGTTTTTAAAATATTTTACTTTATCTTTTGCTGCATAAGAGTAGCGTATGTACTGGTTTTCTTTCTGGAAGTCAAGGAATACTGCAATTGCTGTATCCATTGCTTCACCCTGATCAAAACTTGCTGCCATGCAAGTATAAGTAAATTCTACTTCGTTAGTAAGCGGAGTGTAATGAAGTTCAATCTGAACAGTCTGTGCTGTAGGATGATAGAATGAATAATCTTTATCAACTTTAATTACTCTTGTCGAAATGTCAGGAGTAACTGCATCTGAAAGTTCCTTGCGGGTATCACTGTTTTCAGCAACTGCACTAAAGAGAAAAAGTGCGCATGTAAATAAAGCTAAAAATTTCTTCATAATAAATCCTCCGTCCTTTCGGCATTACTAATAAGAAGTATACTTAATTATTCTATCAGTTTCTATAAAAAAATCAAGGTCGGCAAAATATCTTCCTTCTTTTATATAGATTTTAGGTGTTCCGGTAACAAGCACCCTTCCGCTCAGTTCCTTTGGCTTATTTTTGATTGTTTTCCTGAAATATTCCCTTACGGCGTCCTTAATTGCGTTTTGTACAGCTTCCCGTATACCGTCAAAGTCTTTTTCCATACTTCCGCTTCCGTTACCGTGAATTCTTGGAATTTGTACGGAATTCCACTCCCTTAGCGAAAGATACTGGGCTTCCGTGCGTTCTGTGTTAACCCAGCAGCGTAATGCCGTAGAATCAATGATTTCGCTCTGATCGTACCTTATTTTGTTTATTTTTTCATCAAATTCGTGAATTTGCGTAAATTCAAAGAAATCTGCTACTTTACGGGCTTTGTCAGAAGGTACATATTCCCAGTTCCAACCGTAAATCATTCCTTCTAGGACAAAAGCTGCAAGTTCCTTCATTCTGTTAACTGGAAAATCAAGGAGATACTGGCGCTTTTCTTCAAAATCTTCCTGTTCAGAAACATCTTTCTGTTCAGGGGAAAAGTCAATTACATCGCCATCGTGAAAAGGAGATTCTTTTCCGGAACGCATTTCCAGTCCTGGATAAGCGTCTGTTGGAACCGTAAGCATGAAACGGATTTTTCTGCTGCCAAAAGAACTTTCAGTCTCCTGTGCGTAAAGCCTGTCGTTAAACAGAATGCCCGGACAAAAAACAGTACATAGTAAAAGAAGAGAAACAAAAGCTTTTTTCGAAATCCGTATCAGCGGTAAGCGTCTTTCCATACTTTAACCGGATGAATGCCCATCCTGACAACAAGATAAATCCATGCAAGGGCAAAACCGGTAAGATGCGTAAGGTGAGCAACATTTCCCCTTGAACCGGAAAACTGACTTCCAACTTCAATTATAGCATAAACAAGAATCAATATTGGTGCAGGAATAGGAATTATTCCCCAGATGCGTAAAATACTGCGCGGAAAGAGTACAGCGTAAAATAAAAGAATTGAATAAATTGCACCGCTTGCGCCAATAAGCAGTGAGCCGTACTGACCTGTAAAATAATAAATCAGCATCGAAATAATTCCGTCAAAGATACCGCAGAAAAAATACATAAGAAGGAATTCTTTTGTACCTACAGCCCTTTCAACCATTATTCCAAAGCAGAAAAGACCTATCATGTTAAAGATAAGATGCATCCATCCTGAATGGACAAACATATATGTAAGCGGCTGCCATAAGTATTTCATTCCCATGCAGCCCATTACGCTCAGCCCAAGATATATCCTTAATCGCGGAAACAGAATCATAATGAAATAAACAGCAGTGTTTGCTATTACAAGTCCCAAAGTGGCATTTTTAAAAGTATAGCGGAATGGTTTGTGCAGAAAGTTCATGTTATTCTTTATTTTCAAGACTGCCGATTATAGCGTAATTCTTCATGATGTTAAGGAAAAGCTTCCATTGTTCATGCTGCTGTTCAAGGGCAGAAGCGCTGTCATGGTTTCTTGAAGAAGTCAAAAGCATTTTCAAATTGCTGATTGTGTCAGGAGTTGGCTTTTTTGAATCTGCAAGAACTTCGCCAATCTTTACATATAAGTCAAAGAAGTTTGTTGCTTCAGTCTGAATAAACTGTTTTGCTGTATTGTTGATTGTTTCAATAAGATCCTTAAGCTTGTTAAGGAAGTCATTGTCTTTGTGTGCGTCGCGGATAAGGCCTGAAATAAGCGCCTGGTCAAACTGTCCGCCGCGTATGAATTTCTTTTCAAATTCTTCCATGCGTTCTGCAGAATCATTACAAGCATAAACCGAAGAAGAAAAATCTGATTTATAAGTCGGGTTGTTAAAGAAACCTTCAATTACAATGTCATT
The DNA here is from genome assembly GCA_045643485.1 of Treponema sp. Taxonomy (GTDB): domain Bacteria; phylum Spirochaetota; class Spirochaetia; order Treponematales; family Treponemataceae; genus Treponema_D. Next base: position 13,826 of record JAZUKU010000115.1, read on the forward strand.
CAAAAGACTCTTGATTTTGTCATCATAGAAATATGTAATGAAGGTTTTGATTATGTTCATTGGAATAATCCAATTGAATGCAAAAGTACTGTTCTGCCTTAAGAGCCTGTTTGTTTCATCGTTGTAGCCAGTAAGCGTAAGCACTGTATTGTCGCCGAAAAGTTCGCCCATTTCGGCATTAATGTTTATGTCTTTAATTTCAATCTTCAGACGGTTTTCGTTTGCAATGAATCTTCCTTCAAGATATTCTGCATACTTCTGTCTTGAGTTAAGGAAGTATTGTGCCTTTTGCGGAGAAAAATCCTTTTCACATTTTGCAACGCGTATCAATTTAAGAAGAGTGTCTGTTGAAAGAACGTTTTTAAGTACGCTCTGGATCTTTCCAAGGTTGCCGATAATTGAATCTTTTACACGTTCTTCAATAGGCTGACCGTGAAGCAGTTCATATAAAGCAATAATTGCTTTTGCCATTGTCATTGAAATTTCAAGGTCTGCAGAAATGTAATATAAATCAAGCAGGGAAGATTCAATCATGTTTGGAGTTACAGCCTGAAACTTTGGAACATAGTCTGAATCAAGCATATTGTAGTTCATGTCAAAAAGACGCAGTACCGAAGGGAAGCTGTATTTGCATAAGTCAGAAAGCTGCTTGAGCTTGTTTATTGTGTTGTCGATTTTAAGGAATTCAGGAGCATTAAGCTGCTTTATCAAAGCTTCAAGTTCCTTGCGTTTTTTGTCAAAGTAATAGGCAAGTGTGTCAGAAGCCATGGCATCATTCAGCTGATTTTCGTACTGGAATGAATCAAGAATTGTCTGCTGTTCTTCAGAAAAGCCCGTAACAAAAAGCTGTTCTGAAAAGCGGCTGTTTCTCTGCAAGTCGTCAGTACAGAGTGTTTTGGAAAGAATGTCATCAATTGGCTTTAAGTTAAACGAAAGAATGCGCAAAGCTTCTGCAAAATTAGGCTGAATCATTTCGTTTTTGAAAATCAAGGGCCGTATTTCGCGGAGTTCAGATTCTATTTTCTTAACTTCCTGTCTTTTTTTTGCTTCAGGAGAAGAGCCTCCGAAAAGAGATGAAATAAAATCTGAAATACTTTGTAATAATGACATACTTTATTTTATTCCTTTAGATATAATTATACAAGGTAAGGTTCAAAAATGTCCATGTATTCCTGCAAAGTGGAAGCATTTACAATTTTAAGCCTTAACTGAGAGCCGCCTTTAATGCCTTTGCTGTATGCACAGAATTTTTTGCGCATGTTCAGACAGGCACTTTTTTCGCCAATTTCTTCTATATTAATCTGTAATTCCCTAAAGCCTGTTTTAAGTCTTTGCGAAAGAGGAATGTCTTCGTAGCTGCCTTCCGTAAGGAATTGCTTTGTCTGCGTAAACAGGAACGGGTTTCCCATTGCGCCTCTTGCAAACATAACGCCGTCAACGCCTGTTTCTTCAAGCATCTGTCTGGCAGTTTCCGGACTGAATGCGTCTCCGCTTCCAAATACCGGTATTCTTCCGGCAACATATTCAACAAGCTGCTTCTGTGCGTTCCAGTCTGCTTTTCCTTCGTAACCCTGAGCCTTTGTTCTTGCGTGAATCGTTATTGCATCAGCTCCTGCATCAAGTGCGGATTGTGCGCATTCTTTCCAGGTGATGTGGTTTTCATCCCAGCCGCGACGGATTTTTATCGTAACAGGAACATTTCCCCTTTCCGGATGATTTTTTGCGTAGGCAACTGCAGTGTCTTTAACAGCCTTAACAATTCTGTACAAACGGTCGGGTTCTTTCGTCAAAACGCTTCCTGCGTTAGTTTTGGTAATTTTAGGAACAGGACAGCCGCCGTTTATGTCGATGCAGTTGCAGTCTGTGTTTGCAAGTACAATTTCTGCAGCTCGTGCCATTACGTCTTCGTTACCGCCGAATATCTGAACAGCGTACGCTTTTTCTACGGGAGCCCTTTTCATTAACACGACAGTCTTTAAGTTACCGCGTGTCAAAGCTTCTGCGCTAACCATTTCAGTAGTGCAGAAAGAGGCACCGCATTCTACGCAGACGGTACGGAAAGCAACGTCACTGTAACCGGCAATAGGTGCCAGAAACAGGTTGCCTTCAAGTGCAAGAGAACCAATCTTTACAGGATGAAACAATTCCATTGTCAGCAGAAATTACTCTGGAAGACCAAAAGCCTTGCAGCTGTTTGTCCAAAGCTGTGCACTAAGTTTTTCCAGATCCATTTCCAGCATGTCAGCAAGGAATTTAGCTGTAGCCGGAAGATAAGCAGGCATTGTACGCTTTTTGTCGCGGTATTCAGCCGGAATCATAAACGGACTTTCTGTTTCAATTAAAATTCTATCAACAGGAATATTCAAAACTGTTTCATGAAGATTTCTTGCATTTCTGTAAGTAAGATTTCCCGCAAAACTGAACCAGATATTTTTATCAAGACATTTTTTTGCATATTCTGCATCTTCTGAGTAACAATGTAAAATTGCACCGGCATCCGGAAGACGTTCAGTTAGAACATCATAAACATCCTTTCCTGCATCACGATTATGGATGATAACCGGTAAATTATGTTTTTGTGCTATTTCCAATTGTGTAATAAACAATTCTATCTGGGATCTTTTATCTCCAAACTGTTTAAAATAATCCAATCCTGTTTCTCCAACAGCAACTACATTTGGAAGTTCAAGATTTTTTTCTATTGTATTAATCCAATCAAAACCTGAATTTGTTACTTCAGATGGAGCAACTCCAACTGCATGATAAATTCCCGGTAAAGCTTTTAAATTAGAATACACCTTTGGAAAATCCATAAGGCTATTATTAATACTAATAATTCTAGCAACTCCAGCTCTTTTTGCAGACTGAATAACACGTAATTGTTCAATTGGATCATCGTATATAAGCCCGATGTGGGCATGAGTATCAAATAACTTCATGGCTTTCTTCCTAAAATATGACGGTAAACTATATTAGCAAACTGATTTTCACTAATTTTAT
>JAZUKU010000116.1:0-5737 GCA_045643485.1 Treponema sp.
CTTACTGCATTTTCGTTTATTTCTTCTTCAAAATTCTTCTGTGTTCTGAATTCCTTTACTGCTTCAGTAATGATTTTCTTAAAGGCTTCTTTCTGGTCCATTTGTTTTTCCTGTTTTATATTTGATTTTTTCCTTTGGTGGAAAATATGCTTTTTCTGCTGAAATATGCATTATCTTAGCAGATTGTACGGGTTTCTACAATAAATATGGACAGTACACAAATTTTAGTAGTCTAAACCTAGACTACTAAGACTTATCTTCCGCAAGACACCGCAGGATGTTTTTCATGACATCTTCGCTGACCGGAGAAAGAGACTGAATGTTATCGCCTGCAGTGTGGAACAGTCTCCAGGTAAGGGGAAGGCATTCGCGGTAACCGTCACCCCTGTTCATGACAGCAGATTCCATTTTCTTATCAACAAGAAGCTTTCTTGCGTAAACAGTAGCCTCTTCAGCAGGAAGCATCGTAATGGCAACAGCAGGAATTCCGCACGCAAGAAAAGAAGCATTGTCGCTGTAAGGAACAGGAAGACACATCCACTGACCGGGACACGCACGTCGCAAAAGATTCTGCGCCTTGTCAAACAGAACGCCGAACCGTTTTGCAAAACCGCCCGCAGCACCCGCAGGAATCACAGTCTTTGCAAGAACAGGCACCTCTCCCCGCCCGCAGCTGTCGAAAACAAATACGTCATTTGTAATCCCCAGCTTTTTGAATGTCGAAGCAATTCCGTAAGAACCCTGCTCAGAAACGCCGTCTCTGCTACCAAGTTCTTCACCGTCTGTAAAAATAATCCTTACGTTATGAAACACCGTCATGCGGCTAAGCTCAACCGCCCACTTCATGAGCATAAAAACAGCTGCACTGTTGTCGTTAGCACCGGGGCTATTTTCAACACGGTCATAATGAGCAATCACAGTCTTTATGCTGAACATTGAATTGTAAGCTTCCTTTGCAAACTGCACGATTATATGCCTGTGTCCGTCGATTACAGCAGCTGCACTTTCCACACCGTTTGACTCAAGCCATTTCTGTATGAAATCAGCGCGGTTTGTCTGAGGTGCGGTAAATTCTTCAAAATCTTTTGAAAAAAAGCTCATTGTTTGATTATACAACTTTACAGGGTCAGCGGACATCCCCTTTCTTCATGATTTCCTTATTCCTGTACATAAGCGTATCTGCCCGTTTGAAAACAGTCTGTACATCATCATCAGTTTCCGGATTAAAGCGAGAAACGCCGATTGCAAACGAAACGCATTCAACTTCAGGATTATTTCCTTCAGCAAGACGCTTCATTTCTGCCTGTGCAAAAGCAACAAGATTGTCAGCATTTTCGTAATCTTCATTCATAAGGATTGCAAGGAATTCATCACCGCCTATTCTGAAAACAGAAGAATGCTTGAATGTATGACAGATAAGTGCACAAGAATTCTTAATGTAAGCATCTCCTGCATCATGACCGAAGATATCATTTATTTTCTTAAGGTTATTGACGTCAAACATTGCAATTGCAAACACTGGATTTTTTCCCATTCGTATTTCAGCCTGCAGTTCGCGTGAACGGTTTTCGTAAGCAGTCCTGTTCTTAACGTGAGTAAGCGTATCTATGCGCGTAATTTCGGTAAGCTTTTTGTTGAGTTCATCAAGCGTAAGCTTCTGGCGGTAACGGCCAAGCGCAATGTTGAGTCTCTGCTGGTATTTCGAAAGGAAGTGACTGTTGATTCTTTTAAGACAGTCGCACATAACGAAATAACCGTAAGTCTTTTCTTCTTCATGAATCGGAAGGAATGCGTAGAGATGCTCTTTGTCATCCTCAACATGATCCGGAATAAGAAGTGACCTCTTGAAATATTCCGTAGAAGAAACAAGTCCGTTTTCCATTGAAAAGGCAACAAGCAGATCCTTACTGTAACCGTCAGTCACAAGCATTACGTTTGCATTGTAAATTGACATTTCAAAAGTCGGCTCAAGAATTATGTGAAATGAATCTCCTTCAAAATTGTATTCACTTCCCAAAGCAGCAATAAGGTTGCACTTTATTTCCCTGAACGTATTGCCTTTAAGGATAAGCCTTTCAATCTGATTGAGTTTTCTGTCAAGCAGAGTATCTTCGCCTTTAGAAGTGTTGTTTTCGCGGCATGCAATTCTGCGCAGTTCATTTACGTCTTCTGCCTTTGACATACAGCAGCTTTCACTTACTGCAAGGTAACTGCTTATGATTATTTCCTTATCGCGTTCCTTACCGTTAAGGACATCGATAAGAAGCTTTCCGCTTTCCTTTCCAAGTAATTCGTAATTCTGATTTACTGAAGTTATTGAAGGTGCATTTACCTTAGCATCAGCAATATTGTCAAAACCCGTAACAATTACATCTTTTGGAATTGAATAACCGTTTTCCTCAAGCTCACTGCACACAACCATAGCAAGGCCATCGTTTGCGCAGACAAATGCATCAGGAAGCCTTTTTCCGCTCTTACAGTAATCATTTATAAAATTGATTGCCTTAGCATTTTCCCAGTTTGAATAGAAAACATTTTCATCATCAAAAGAAAACCCTTTTTCAGCAAAAACCTGTTTCAATACTTCAAGACGCAGGTTTGAATCAGCATTATCTTTTGAGCCTGCAATAAACACAGCTTTTCTTACAGAATGTTCAGTTACAAGATGAGTACACAGCTGACGCATACCAATTGCATTATCTACACCAACAAAATACAAACCGTCAGCCTTGATTCCAATCGAAACGGAAGGCTTTCCTGAATCTCGGCATTTCCTGCACAGAAACTGTATCTCGTCATTAAACTCAAGTCCGTTCGAAACAATTACTGAGCCGTCAAATTCGCTAAGCTCAGGCAGTCTCAGTATGTTGAATTCACCCTTGCGCTCAGCAGCAGAAGTTGCCCAGCTCGGGTAACAGAGGAATAAATAAGTATCAATTTGTTTTCCAATAAAAGAATCTTTCAGTCCGCACAGAAACTGATTCAGAATCTGGGAAGCCCATCCCGAAGCAAAAACAGCAATCTTTTTTTTCATCATTCTCTCCGATTTTTTCAAATGATTACTTTAATTTTACCGCCTGATTGCAAATTTTGTAAATGTTTTTTTTGTTTATTTAAAATTCAGGAATTCTTCCGGCAAAGGAGATGAAACTGTCATGACTTCACCCGTAACTGGATGCGGAAAAGTAAGCGAAACTGCATGAAGCATAATGCGTGCAGCTTTTCTTCCGCCGTAAAGCGTATCTCCCAGAAGTGGCAGCCCTTGTGACGAAAGGTGAACCCTTATCTGGTGCGTTCTTCCCGTAAGAGGACGAGCTTCAATCAGCGCAAGTGATTTATTTTTCTGCAGAACCCTGCATTCAGTTACCGCAGGCTGTGCATCTTTTGCAGAACCACCCTTCTTTGCAGACACAGCATTTTGTCCTGCAAACCTGCCCGCCCTGTTTGCAGAAGAAGCATTCTGTCCCCCGGACACAACACCCATTTTGCAAGCCTGACTAGAACTGCTTACACGCATAATCGCCTTGTCTACAACAAACTCGTCCCGTATTGCAGCTTCATTCCGCAAACAGCACACCGCATTGTAAACCTTACGCGCAGTATGCTTTTCAAACATCTCAAAAATCTTCGCGTTAACGGAACGGCTCTTCGAAAAAAGAATTACGCCGCTTGTTTCGCGGTCCAGACGATGCATCACTCCGGCATAAGGCACATTTCTTGCTTCAGGATTTTTGCTCCACAGATAACGCTTTACCGCTTCGTGAAGATTGTCCCTGTCGCCAACAATAGTTTTTTCTGTCGGGAAGAATGCGGGCTTGTTTACCACAATGATTACGTCATCTTCGTAAAGCACATCTTTTTCAGTAAGCTCAAACTTTATGTCATCAGGCTGCTTTTCAAAAAAGAATTTCTCCTTATCAATAACTGCCGTAATTTTGTCACGCTGTTTTATTTCAAAAGACGGATTCCTGCACTGAATGCCGTTAACGCTTACGCATCCAGCCATTATAAGCCGCCTGATTTTACTGTTTGACACTTGAGTTTTCTGACCGGCACCAGCTTCTGTTACGAAATCAGCTTTCTGCTTACCGCCGCCAGTTTCAGTTACGCGAAAATTATTCCCCTCAAAGCATTCCGGAATTTTCTCACGCAAAAAAGCATCAATCCGCGAAAAACCGTCTGCAATCCAAGTCTTTTCCATAAACAATAAATTATCAGAATTCTATTGATTTATAAACAGTATTTATGTAAATTTAAAAGAATATGGAAGAGAGAACTGAATCAGACAAAATGAAATCAAAAAAATCCAGGAAATTACTCAAAATAGCACTGTTCATAGCAGTAGCAGCAGCATTCATTTTCTTCATATATATAGCAACAGCAAAAGCCCCAGAAGCAGCAAAGGCAGAAACGCTTCCGTCAGTAAAAATACAGAAGCCAGTCCGCCAGAACCTTTCTGAATCAATCACAATCAGCGGATACGTTGAAGCAAAGGCAATGATCCCTGTAGTTCCGTTTGTTTCAGGAACAATAATTGAATATTACGCAAAAGCAGGAGACTTCGTAAAAAAGGACACAATTCTTGCAAAAATAGATGACGCTCCGTTCAGACAGCAGATGCTTCAGGCACAGGCAGCATACCTTGCGTCAAAAAGCACATTCGAACGCGTAGAAAACCTTTACAAGTCAGGCGCTACGACACAGCAGAATTATGATACAGCAAAGGCTCAGTACGATGCGTCAAAAGCACAGTACGATTTAGCCCTTCTCCAGATGAATTATACTGAAGTAAAGGCACCTGTTGACGGAACAATACTTATTGCAGACTTAGCCGCAGGAAGCATTGGCACACAGACTCAACCGGTAGCAGTTCTTGCAGACTTAACGAATCAGGTAGTACGCCTCAAGGTTCCTGAAAAATATTTTGACTTATTTACACTCGAACGCAAAAACCTTACCGTAACAGTAACACGTCCTGCAGAAAAGAATATGTACGAAGATGCAGTAACTCCAGCCGTAATTGAAAACATAGCACCATACGTTTCACCGGAAAGCAAGAATTTCCAGGCAGTATGTCATCTTGAAGAACCGGGTGAACGCTTTAAGCCGGGCATGTTCGTAAAAGTAAATGTTGCATACAGTACACACAAAGACGTCCCGGTACTTCCAATAAGCGCAAGAAAAATTGACGGAAGCTGCTACATCTATGATGAAAAAACTAAATGCGTAACATTCATCGAACCGCAGGAAATTGCCTCAGACGGAACAAACTTTATCGTAGAAGAGAAATACGCTGACAGTTACTTCGTTACAGACGGCCAGAACTTTGTATTTGACGGACAGAAAGTAAAGCTTTTCGAAGAAGCCTTAAAACAATATCAGGACTAAGCTGAATGAAGATTTCTGAATTTTCAATAAAACATCCGGTAATAATTACAATGCTCCTCATAGTACTTGCTGCATTCGGATTTTATTCAGTAAGTCTTTTACCAACTGAATTCATGGCAGACATTTCAATGCCACAGGCAATCGTATACACAATCTATCCGGGCGCTTCTGCAGAAGATGTAGAAAATGAAATTACAAGCGTACTTGAAGATTCTTTTGTTACACTGCCTCATTTTAAAAGCGTTGAAAGTGCGTCATACAATTCAGTAAGCTGGATTACAATTACATACGCTGACGGTTACGATGCAAACGACCAGCTTGAAGAACTCCGCAACAGAATACGCCAGCT
>JAZUKU010000117.1:0-5817 GCA_045643485.1 Treponema sp.
TAGAAATGATTTTAGAATTCAACAACAGGTGCCTTTGCAGCACTTTCTTCTGCCTTGAAGTATGCCTTGCTCTTGAAGCCGAATATTTTAGCTGTAATCATTCTTGGGAATTTCTGAATGTCTGTATTGGATTTCTTAAGCACTACGTTATAGCGTTTGCGTTCTGTAGCAATGCGGTTTTCAATTCCTTCAAGCTGACTCTGAAGGTCCTGGAAGTTGGCATTTGATTTTAATTCAGGATATGCTTCTGTAATTGCAAGAAGACGGCCCAGGCTGTTACCAAGTTCGTTCTGATTTTTCTGGAACTGTGCGAGCTTTTCCGGATCATCTGTTATTGAAGAATCTATTGTTACGCTTCCGCCAAGCTTTGCACGGGCGTCTGCAACTTCTGTAAATACTTTTTCTTCGTGACCGGCAATGCCTTTTACTGTAGCAACGAGGTTTGGAACAAGGTCACTTCTTTCCTGATAGCGGTTTTCTACCTGTGCCCACTGGCTGTCTACGGCTTCCCTTTCTTCAACAAGTGCGTTGTAGCCGCATCCTGTTAAACAAACCATTGCAAAAGCAAGTACTAAAACTGAGAGTAATGATTTTTTCATTAACTGACTCCTTTCTTTGTCAAAATAATAAATTCTATTCTTAAAATAAATATTTTTAACTGTACCGTCAACAATTTTTATTCAAATATGTGTTTATAGCTTGGATTATATAGAGGAATTTTGAGTTTTTTGACAGATTTCAGTCATTTTAAGTCTTTGAGTAACTTAAGCATTAATTTAAAACTTCAATTCTATTGAATTTTTTAGGTCAAAAAGATAATATTCTTTAAAATAAACCGGTTTCCTCCGGCTTTTCTTTCAGGGGTTAATTATGAAAATTCAGTATGATTTTACAGTAGATAATTTGGGAGAATGCAAGGTTAAGTCACCTATTGAACTTTCCCGCGAACATGGCGATTTCCGCGCATGTTATGTAAAAGATACATCATTTGTTCGCAATCATGTAAATGTTTTTGAACATGACAAGCAGAATGCAGATGACATGACTAATCTTATGGAAAAAGCTGGTCCACGTGAAATGATTTACTTTAATCCGGCTCACGTTACTGCAGGTATCTGTACTTGCGGCGGTCTTTGTCCAGGTCTTAACGATGTTATCCGTGCAGTTGTACGCTGTCTCTGGAACCGCTACGGTGTACGCAAAATCAAGGGCATTCAGTTTGGATACAAGGGATTCTTTGCAGAAAGCGGTTATGAAACAATAGACCTTAATCCTGATCTTGTTGATACAATCCATAAGATCGGCGGTTCTTTCCTTGGTACTTCTCGCGGCGGCGGTGACAGAGTTGCAGACATTGTTGACTCAATCGAACGCCTCGACATTAACATGATGTTCATCATTGGCGGTGACGGTACACAGAGAGGTTCTCTTGATATCGCTAACGAAATTGAACGCCGCGGTTTAAAGATTGCTGTTGTCGGTATTCCAAAAACTGTAGACAACGACCTTCAGTTCATTGACCGCTCATTCGGTTTTGAAACAGCTGTTCAGAAGGCTACTAACGCTATCAATTCATGCCACATGGAAGCACAGTCTCAGATCAACGGTATTGGTCTTGTTAAGCTCATGGGCCGTGAATCAGGCTTTATTGCTACAGCAGCTGCAATTGCAAGTCACGAATCTAACTTCTGTCTTATTCCTGAAGTTCCATTTGATCTTGACGGACCAAACGGCTTCTTAGCTCACCTTGAAAGACGTCTTGAACAGAGACATCACGCAGTTATTGTAGTTGCTGAAGGTGCAGGACAGGAACTCCTTACTACAACAAACCAGACTGACGCTTCCGGAAACAAAAAGCTTGCAGACATTGGTGTTTACTTACGCGACAAGATTACAGAATATTTTGCTGCTAAGAAATTCCACATCAACCTTAAATACATTGATCCTAGTTACGAAGTTCGTGCTGCAGTTACTACAGCAAACGATTCAATTTACTGTGAACGCCTTGGCAACAATGCTGTACACGCTGCAATGGCCGGTAAGACAAAGATTGTAATTGGTCTTGTTCATGACAAATATGTTCATATCCCGATTTCAATGGCTACTCTCAAACGCAACGTTGTTGATACAGAAAGCTCACTCTGGAGAGACTGTCTTGATGCTACACTCCAGCCAGTTTACATGGTTAACAACATCAATACAGTAACAGAAAAACTCAAGGCTATTTCAGACGAAGCTGATAAAAAAGCTCTTGCACGTCTTGAAAAAGTTTCACAGATGAAGAATCAAAAATAAGATTCACTTATAAAAGCCCGTGAAGATAGCTTTTTACTGTAACAATCTTGACGAAAAATACCAGCTCGCATTGTACAGCAGCGTAAGCCAGCGTGCATGTGAACTGGGAATTGATTTGATTTGTATACAGCAGGAGCGTCTTGTACGGGAATTTCCCGCATTAGTTTCATTTCCTTCAAAAAACTTTGTAGATGTTGACGGCATAATACTTCTTTCTTCCGTACTTATGGATGAAAAAAAGCAGCAGTCTGTAAAAGGACTTATCGAAGTATTTAAAGACAGGCCGTTTGTTTCATTAAGTGCAGAACTTGACGGTTACCCTTCTATCGTAATCAAAACAGAAAATTCCATGCAGGACCTGATGAATCACCTGCTTAACGAACATCATTACAAAAGATTCATTTTCTTAGGCGGACCGCCGGATCATCCGGATAATGTTGTCCGCGAAAAAATATTCCGTACAGCAATAGAAGAAGCTTCGGCAAAAGATCCGCAGATTAAGGCAGATTATCTTTACGGTCAGTTCATTGAATACCAGGGAATGACTGTGTTTGCAAAATACATTGAAGAGCACCCGGAAGAAAGTGCAGACGTAATTGTTTGTGCAAATGACAACATGGCTATCGGCGTTACACGAATCATAAGCTCAATCAACGACGGTAAGTGGCAGAACTGTGCTGTTACCGGATTTGACGACATAAGCAGGGCGCGTTTTGTTCAGCCGTCACTTACTACAATCAGGCAGCCTATCAAGCAGATGGGTATTACGGCTGTAAATACAATTTACGATATTCTTAACGGAAAAAAGCCTGAGCTTGTTCAGTCTGTAGATTCAACGCTTAAGATAAGGAACAGCTGTGGCTGCAGTTACGAATGGAATGATTTTAAGGAAGAAGCAGACAATGCTGATTCAAAAGATTACATTACGCAGATTCAGACTGAGCGCATTCAGACGGAACAGATTCAGCAGCACGCAAGTTACTTCAGTCAGCGTCTTAACGGAGCCCTTAACTATCACGAAATAATTGACACTTTGCAGGCATTTATTGGAAACGTTCACATACAGACGTTCTACCTTTTCCTGTTTCCTGAAACAAGTACTCAGATTCCGGAAAAGGCTGATTTGTATTTCCAGAAGGACGAAAACGGCGAACATGTGTTTGATGAGCCAAAGGAAGTCTTGCTCAAAGAATATTTTTCAAAGGAAATACTTCATAAGCGCGAACATCCGTACAATCTTTCGTTCCATTACATAAACTCAAGGCGGGCACAGCTTGGGCTTTTTGTTTACGAAGCAGACATGCTTGTTCACACGCAGATGTGCTCACTGTCAATTCTTTTGGGAAGCACGTTAAGCCGAATGCTCTTTTTGCAGCGCGAACAGCTCAGGAGCAAGGAACTTGAAATCGAAGTACAGAAGCGTACGCGTGAAATAATTGACGCAAACCGTCAGCTCGAAGAAGAAAGCCAGCGAAGAATCAAAGTCGAAGCAGAAGTACTCAAGATAAGTGAACAGGAACGAATGAGGTTCAGCATGGATCTTCATGACGACATATGCCAGCGACTTGCGGGAATAAGCATGATGTGCAAAGGCATGTCAGCAATGCAGCCGGACCTGCAGGAATTAAGCGGACTGATTGACGAAACGCTTCACAGAACCCGTCAGTATGCTCACGATTCATTCCCTATGGAACTGGAAAGCCTAGGCATGAACGAAGCAATTGAAAATCTTTGCAACACAATACGCGAACAGTCAGAAAGAAAAATAAACGTCAGATACACATGGGATGTTTCCGTACCGCTGCCATTCAGTTCATCAAAAAAAATCAATATATTCAGAATCATTCAGGAAGCACTTCATAACGTACTCAAGCACGCTAAGGCTACGGAAGTTGACGTTTCACTTTTACAGGCAGGAAACAACCTTATCGTAACAATAAAGGACAACGGCATTGGCAACGAAATGCTTAATGAAGACCCGACGATTACAGACTTTAAGACAAGTTCTAAGGGTGGTTCGCTCAAGTCTGTAGGCATTGGATTGCGTTCAATGTATTACCGTGCCGACCAGATTGGCGCAAAGTGCAGCATTAAGTCAAAACCCGAGAAAGGTACTGTAGTCACTATTGCAGTCCCTCTTAACATTCTTAAAAGCAGCTGATTTTAAAGCTTCTTTTCAAAAATAACGTTTATCACTTTAGTTAATCGTTTAACCTACTCTTATTTTATAGCCAAACAGTTATTTCTCTGCTATACTTAATCTATTCATTTATATGGAGGATTACAAATGAAAAAGACATTAGCTACATTAGCAGCAATTTTAACTGCAGCTATGCTCATCGGATGTGCTTCAACAAAAGAAGAAGCAGCTCCAGTTGCAGCAGCTCCTGCAGCTCCAGCAAAACCAGTTTACGTTGCACCAGGTCCAATTGAAGAATCAGTTTGCGGTGCATGGAACGATGCAAAGACCGAATACACAATCGACCTTTCTATGGCTATCACAGGTGACGCAGAATACGTTGTTAACGCAGATGGAACTGCAGACCTTACATTCAGCGGAAACTATCAGTCAATTATGTTCCCTGTTCCTTACAACGATGAATATTTCATGAACAATGTAAAGAAGATTCGTATGGTTATCAGCTGCGATCAGGAAGATGCAAAAAAATTCGCATTCAAGATTTCTGACAGCCGCCAGACAGCATGGGAAAACGGTGGTGGTATGTTAGGCCAGGGCGATCACTGTCCAGCATTCCTCTTCAACGATTACTATGATGCATGGGACAACTACGTTCTTGAAATCGGTTTCGGTGACTGTGACTGGGGATTTGATACATGGGCAGAAATTGAAGAAATGTCAAGAAGCATCGGAATGGATGGTATTAAATCATTCGGTTTCTGTGACAACACAACAGCTAAACCTGTTACATACAAGTTTGCTTCAATCATCTACTCAACAGAACCATTGTCAGAGTAATTTTAACTTAGGTTAAAGTAAATACCCTTTCGCTTTGCGGAGGGGTATTTTTTTTGTCTTCATTTCTTTATAATAACAATATGAATACTTCTTTGCCATTTCCGGAAAATCCTTCTTACCTGACTGAACAGCTTATTACTTACATTGGTAACAAGCGTTCTCTTTTAGGATTCATTGAAAAAGGCATTACTCTTGTTCAGAAAAAACTTGGCAAAGAAAAATTATGTTCGTTCGATGTCTTCAGCGGAAGCGGCTGCGTTTCACGTTTTCTAAAACAGTACTCTTCTTCAATCTACACAAATGATCTTGAAAATTACGCACGCATAATAAGCACATGTTATCTTGCAAACAAAGACGACATTGACTTAGACGCAATTGAAAAAAACTGTAAGGAACTTAATGCCCGTGTTAAGGAAAAGATTCCGGAATACATTTCTGCTGACGGAAACAGATTTCTTTCAGACAAAATGCCAGGATTCATTTCCGAAATGTATGCGCCAAAGAATCTGCTCGATATAAAAAAAGATGAACGCTGTTTTTACACT
>JAZUKU010000118.1:0-6997 GCA_045643485.1 Treponema sp.
TCAGATTCAAATGAAATAACGGCAGAAAGAGCATATTCGTTTTTAGAAGCATTGTCCGTAATGCGCCTTATTGATTTTGGAACAACTATTGCAAGACCTTTTGAATAAGATTTCATTGTAGTAATAAAATAAAGGCCCAGCCTGTTAAAGTAAAACTGAACTCGTACAGTCTTATCCAGGAAAGTGTCAGCCATTTTTGCATTGTCTTTAAGAAGGATTATTCCCTGATCAAGAACCTTCATCTGTTCAGCCTTGATTGCAACAGGAAATACTGCGCTCAACGGAATGCGGTCATTTTTTTCAGGAAGGCGTGTTTTTTCACCGGCAAAATCAGTTTCCGTTTTTTCAGGCTTTTCTTCAAGAGTTACTGTAACAGGAACATTGTCGTCCCTAAGATACTGAAGGACAAGTTCCCTTTCAATACCGGTAAGTTCGTTATTTTCTGCCATAAATTCCTCCCTTATTCCGTTTATTCAATGTCATAGGCAATCTGACTTATTGCCCACTTATCATTTTCATATTTCAAGAATACATTTACATCGAAATATTCGTTATCCGTACTTTCCTTATGGAAAAACCTTACAGGACATTCAATATTCTCTTCATCTTCAAAAAAAGGTTCTCCTGCAATATAGCTTGAAAATTTAAGTGAATACTGCTCCAGATCATAGTTAAACAGAACGATTGTATAAAATGACTCTGTAGAAATATACGGCTCAATGTTTTTATCTTCAACTACTGCAGAACAGAATTTATCAAGCACTTCATACTGTTCTTCATTTAATGCAGAAAGATTTATTTTTCCAAGGCCCTTTAATTCAGGGTATAAAAGCTCTACTTCTTTTTCTTCAAGTGAAAACAATATGTTTACAGGCGTCAGTTTTATGCTTTTATCAATACCGTTTACAGAAGGTATTTTCTGGTTAAGCCTGTTATGTTCCAGTTCCTGAGACCAGCTGATTTTCTTTTCATATGACTGCGCTATTGATTTTAAATTTGAAGTATCTTCCTGAATGATAATATCATTTGGATTTGAACAGGAAATAATCATAAAAAAAAGCAGTGAGAAAATAAAAATTACTGAATATCGTCTTTTTTCTGAATTAAAACACATTTTTAAAATTATAGCATATTTTCAATTTTATGTGCAATTTATTTCAGTACCGCAATTATTAAGAATAAAATTGATTTATAGGAATAAGAGCGGTATAATTAAATTTGTAATAATATTGTTTTTGAGAGAGGTATTTTATGTTACAAGTTCACAACCTGATGGAAGAAAAAGTATTTGAATGTGTAAATGCTTTATACGATCAGATAAAACAGGCAGGTTCTCCATGGCTTACATGTGACTGTGAAAACTGCCGTATTGATGCAGTAAATTATGTACTTAACAAAATTCCGCCGCATTATGTAGTAAGCGGACGCGGAGTTACTCATAACGCAGAACTTCTTAATGAACATCAGCTTAAAGCTGACATTGATGCACTTGCAATGGAAGGTATACGTCTTGTAAGTTCAGCAAAACGACCTTATCACAACGAAGTTCAGAAAACATCAATCATTCCAAGCGACCCTGTATTCAACTTCCCTACACTTCTTGGAACAGTTTACGATGGCTCAACATTTGAACCTCTTGAAAATGCATATGTTGACTTACGGCTTAATGACAAGCTTGCAGAAATGATGGATGCTTCATGGGCTAACCCGACACAGACTTTTGAAGCAACAAAAGGCTCATATTCATTCTGGCCAAAAGCAATCAAAACTACAGAAGAAAAAGAAAACAGATCATTTACTTTTACTCTTGAAATTTCAGCAGAAGGTTATTCTCCTACAACATATACTTTTACAGTTCCTCTGGTAAGCGAAAAAATCAACAGATTCGAACCTAATTCAATTTATTCCCTTAAAATACAGGACATATTCCTTTTCAAGAGCGGAATATCTAACCCTATGGAACTTTCAATTTCTTCGGATGAAGCCTGAACAATAAGACAGTTATCTGTTAAAACTGTAACATTCAATATATGAAACAGACAGGTCAATGGATTTTTTATTGATCTGTCTGTTTTTTTTATTCTTCATAATCACTGATTTGTGTATCGTCGGAAATAAATATCCAGAATTCATTTCCCCTCTGTATAAGGTCCCATTCTTCACTCCATACAGGTGCGGTGTTTATTACCCTGTACCAGGTTCCTGAAGACTGCATATTATCATCATTAATGTAATTTTCTTTTTTACCTGTTTCTACAACCCTTACCTTAAGGCCGTTTTCGTGATTCAGTGTTTTATATTTTACGGGTTCTTCAAAGCCCTGTTCTTCCCTTAATTCAACCATTCCCCATATTGTAAGTGTTGAAAGGCGCTTTATTTCATGTGCGCTAAGTGACAGGCTTATTGTTAACAGAAGTAATATGGAAATCAGCTTTTTCATGGGGATATTATAGCATATTCTCATACATAAATTATATATGGGCAAAAAAAAAACAACTGCGGTAATTGCAGTTGCTTTGTTAGTCGGGATGACTGGATTCGAACCAGCGACCCTCTGGTCCCAAACCAGATGCGCTACCAGCTGCGCTACGTCCCGATGGTATGGACGGCTAGACGATCGAACTCCCCGCCATCTGGGTGTAAACCAGACGCTCGTACCAGCTGAGCTAGCCGTCCAAATGATGTCTTAATATATAAAATATCATGATTTGTGTCAATAACCTTAAGATTTTTTTTCTTAAACAGAAGCAAATTTTCGGCAAAAAAGTGTTGCATTAATAAAGCATACATTTTAAGACAATATACCTTGACAGTTTAGGTATATTATAATATAAAGTAACATAACTGCGGAGGATAAGTGTTAAATTATTCAGATACTTTAAGAGGTTTAACAGACACCATAATTCTTGAGCGGCTTAATCAGGGCGACAGTTACGGCTATAGAATAATCAAGGATATAGACGAACTTAGCAAGGGACAGCTTATCCTGAAGGAAGCAACACTCTACACTTCCTTCAGAAGACTTGAAGAAATGGAATTGATAAGCTCCTACTGGGGAGATGGAAATTCCGGTGCAAGAAGAAGGTATTATTCCATTACGGAAAAAGGAAAGGCTTTTCTGCAGGAAAACAAAAACGACTGGCAGAAAATGAGTACGTTAATAAACAGCCTTATCTAAGGCGACCATAAATAAGGAGAAAACTGATGAACAAAAAAATCGTAAATTATGTAGAAGTTCTTTTCAGCGACATTCCAATGACACTAAAGGCAAAGGAATTAAAGGAAGAGATTCTTTCAAACCTCAATGATCATTTCGAAGCACATTTAAGTGAAGGCATGTCAGAAACACAGGCCTATACAGAAGCAATAAGGGACCTTGGAGACGTTGACGTAATGCTTAAGGGCATAATGCCAAACCGCGACATTCAGGAAAAGATTGACAGTTACAATCATACATATGCAAGAAATACAGCTATTTCAGTTGTTCTTTACATTCTTAGCGCAGCTTTTCTTATAGGCATGGCTGCTTTTCCAGCTATTTCAGGCACTGGTGATGAAGCAATATTTGCCTTAATTGGTTTTATTGGAATGCTTGTAATAGTTGCAGCTGCAACAGGATTAATCATTTACACAAACACAAGCATGCCTCAGGAAATTGGGCCTTATATCCGCAAGAAAAATAAGAAATCTTATTACGACACATCTACAAAGGGCGGACGTATCATGAAACTTTTAATGGACCTGTTCAACATGATTACTGTTATTGTTTACCTTATAGTTTCATTTGCTACAGAGGGATGGGCTATAACATGGCTTATTTTCCTTATTGCTGAAGCGATAAAAATTGCAATCAGGTTGATTTACAATGTTTTTGCAGGAGAAAAAAATGAATAAAATACTGGCAGTTATCGGCACAATTATCTGCGTACTTATTGCAGCAGCATTGATAAAAGTACTTGTTTCCTTTACAGGCTTTAAAACCAATAATAAGGAAATTGATTCGGGAAAAAAATCTTTAAGCTTCAACTGGAATAAGTCTGTAACAACTACATCGCACGAAGTTTCTTTTGCTGCTGTAAACGACGTAAAGGAAATAAACGCAGAACTTTCTTCAGAACCAGTTACTTTTGAAAAAACTTCCGGCAGTGAAATAAAAGTCTGCTTCATGGGGGACTGGACAGACATTACTCCACACGCAGACCTTAACGGCGGAATAATTAAAATCTATACAGAAAAAAACAGAAAGATTTATACGTTCAGCAACCGTTCTGTTAAAATATTGGTTCCGGCATACAAAAATGATTTTTCAGAAATTAAATGTGAAGTCGCAAGCGGTTCAATTCATGTAAATGGTTTTGCAGCAGATGAATTTGAATTACTTACAGCAAGCGGTTCAATTAAACTTACAGACTGTACGGCAAGGGAAACAGAAATTAATTCTGCAAGCGGAAGCATTACGTTTGAAAACTGCAGTTTCAGGGATGCAGAAGCAAAGGCTGCAAGCGGTTCAATTCACATAAGCGGTTCATACGACGAACTGGACGTTCATTCTGCATCTGGTTCAATTCATGCTGATCTGGAAAAGCCTCTTGTAAATGACAGCAGCTTTGGTTCAGCTTCAGGCTCAATATACCTTAATCTTCCAAAGAATTCAAATTTCAAGCTTAAGTACAAATGCTCTTCCGGCACAATGAAAAATGACTTTACCGGAACAGAAGGAAAGTCAGGCACAGACGTATGCGGTTCAGGAAATCCGCTCATTGAAGCAACCACTAATTCCGGTTCAATAAGAATTAACAGAAAATAGCAGCTTACATTTTTATTATAAGGGCAGATTTATTGAAATTGAGCAGTTATCAAATTTCAGTAAATCTGTCCTTTTTTTGTTTAAAAATCTCTAAAATCTTTTTAAAAAACATAAAATTTAAAACTTTTTTTCAATATTTATTTAAGAATTCATTGATTTTTCTTAAAACAGTGTTAAATTATAAGTGTAAACAGTAAGTAAATTACAAAAATAATTTTATTTAATGAAGGTGGGAATTATGATAGAAAGTTTTGAAAGTTCCGAAGTTTTAATTGCCCTTGATGATGACTATTTTTTTAACACTATTCTTGAACTGCAGTCTCTTCTTTCAGACGGATGGATTGCATCAGAAGTTCATACTGATGTTTCAACAGACTCAAGCTGGGTAACGCTTACACGTCCTCTTGTAAAAATGGCATCCTAAAAAAACCTTGATTTTACGCGGTTTTTACTAGCATTTATGCGTAATCCGCGATATAATTATATTAATGAATCCCTGAAATTTGGGAGGGGTTCAAAATTAAATTTACAGGGAGTAGTATAATACTATGAACAAAGTTGAATTAATCAATGCTATTGCAAAAGACACAGGTCTTACAAAGAAAGATGCTGAAGCAGCTCTCAAATCATTCATTGACAATGTTTCTACAGAATTAAAGAAAGGTCACGCAGTACAGCTCATCGGATTCGGTACATTCGATGTTGGTAAGCGTGCAGCTCGCAAGGGACGCAATCCAAAGACTGGTGAAGAAATCAAGATTGCAGCTTCTAAGTGTCCAAAATTCAAGGCTGGTAAAGCATTGAAGGATCTTGTTAACAAGAAATAATTTATCTTTTATGATAAAAAAACCCCGGTATTACATAAGTAACCGGGGCTTTTTTTTGTCCTGAGAGGCATTCTATTTCTTCATCATTTCAACGAATACTTCTGTCAGTTCCGGATCAAACTGTATTCCTGCCCTTCCGTCAATTGTATCTACTGCATCTTCCTTTGACATTGCAGTTTTAAAGATATCTTCACTTGTCATGTCTTCATAAGCATCAATTAAAGCCATAACTCTTGCAAGATAAGGAATGTCATTACCGCTTGAGCCGTTAGGGAATCCTTCGCCGTTCCACCATTCGTGATGACAGAGTATTTCTTTTTCAACTTCCCTGAACTCTGAAGAAAGGCGTGCTATCTTGCTGCCCTTTACGGTGTGAAGAGACATAACTGTTTTTTCTTCAAGCGTAAGAGGATTTCTGTTAAGTGCAATTCTGTCTGGAACAGGAAGCTTACCTATATCATGAATCTTTACAAGAAGCAGCAATTTGTCCGTTTCTTTTTTTGAGAGATTAAGTTTCTTTGCAAACTTTCTTGCAATTTCCAGTTCACGTTCAACACTCTGGTCTTTTTCGTCTTCATAAGAATTGATGATTTCATTTATTGATTCAATAAGAATCTTATGTTCGTTTTCTGAATTCATCATTTTATATTCGAAAAGTTCATTCTGTGCATTCGTAATTACGTTCTGGAAATCTTCCTTTACATTAGCCTTGCTTGAAATACCGTAGCTTATAGTTAAAAGGAATTTAAATGGATTTTCGTTTTGAAGGCGTTCCTGTACCTGAACAAAGAAATCGTTAATTTCCAAACGCTCATTTGTTGGCGCAAATATAAAGAAACATTCATTGCAGTAAGCAATAAAGTAATCTGTAGGGAAAGTCGAACGTATTATGCTTGCAGCAAAACGAAGTGCTTCTTCTGCAAAATCTTCACTTAAGCCGTCCTTGATTATGGAAAGACCGCTTATGTCACAGACAGCAGCAGAATACGGATACCTGTTGAAAATATTGATTTCTGTAATTTCCTTCTGCAATATGATGCTTGAAGGCAAAGATGTTATTTCATCATATGAATTAAAGCCGTCGAGGCCTTCATACTTTTCCGTAAGAATTGAAATATCAGTGAATGTAAGCAGGCTTCCTACAAGACGGTTTTTGATATCATAAATCACATCGTAATCAAGCTTGAACATTTTCATGTCAGCAGGAGGCATGAAAACATTTACCTGTTCTACACAGCTTTTTGTCTTTACGCTTACCTGATTTTCAAGATTATTCTTTAGGAAACGCTCAATTGAAATACGCTTTATGCTGCCCTTCTGATGGGCAAATATTTTTTGTGCAGGATAGTTAAGGAAAACAAGT
>JAZUKU010000119.1:0-10537 GCA_045643485.1 Treponema sp.
CTGTTTGCGCAAAGGAGCATCAAGAGCAGAAAGAGGTTCGTCAAACAGAATGAGCTTTGGCTTAACGATAAGGGTACGTGCAAGGGCTACACGCTGTGCTTCACCACCGCTTAAAGTTGAAACATTGCGTTTTTCGTAACCGGAAAGCTTTATCTTTTCAAGATATTCCTTAACAAGAGGCTTCCATTCACTTTTTGACATGCCGCGGCACTTAAGACCGTAAGCAATGTTTTCTTCAACATTCATGTGAAGGAATAAAGCTGAATTCTGGAAAACCATGCCGCAGTCCCTTTTTGATGGAGGAAGGAAAGTGATGTTCTTTCCGTCAAGGATTATTTCTGTTTTTACAGCACTGTTATTTTCTTTTGCATTATCAAGTTCAATAAGACCTGAAATCATGCGGAGAATTGTAGACTTACCGCTGCCGCTTGGGCCTACAATGCAAGTCATAGAACCTTTTTCGGTAACAAAGGAAAAGTCTACAGTAACTTCAGGGTATGTCTTGTAAAGGTTTCTGCATTCAAAATAACTCATCATAAGCCTCCATTGTATTTGTTATTTTTCTGAACTCTTTCTGCAATTACAAAAAGCATCATGCAGAAAATGCCTGTAAGAAGACCTGCTGCACATGCTTCAGGAAAGTGATAGCTTCCCGCAAGCCTGTAAGTAAAAAGCGCAAGAGTGTCAAACTTAGGAATTGAAAGAATAAGCGGAAGAGTAGCGTCTCCCGCACTTAAAGCAAAACAGAAACAGAAAGCAGAAACAATGCCGGTAAAGCAGTAGGGAAGAATTATTTTAAAAACAAAAGTACTGAATCTGCACGAAAGAATCTTCCCCTGTGAAATTACATCATCCGGAATCTTTACCATATGAGAATGAATCTGCCTGAATGCAAACGGCCAGAATAAAGCAGTCTGCGCAATTACAAGAAGAAAAGCAGTTCCCCGCCTGAAAATAAAAGTCAGAATAAGCCCTGTAAGAACAGAAGAAATTGACATAGGCAAAAGAGGCAGAGTCTTTAATAAAGCATTGGAATTAAGCGGATCCTTTAACCGCAGGAAAACAGAATAGGCAAAGCCAGTCGCAGTACAGAATAATCCCGTAAGCATTCCCGTAACAAAAGTATTTTTAACCGAAGAAGCAAAACTCTTCATCCTGAACATACGGAGCCATGACGCAAAAGAAAAAACATATTCCCTGCCGCTTCGTAAGTAAACAGAAGAAATCAAAATCGAAAGAAGAGGGAATAAAAAGAAAACAATAATGATAAAGGCAAGCAGGGCAAACAGAATCTTTTCACTTAACCCGCTTAATTTCTTTCTGTAATCGTCATCAATAAAGGAAACACCCTTGCTTCCGCCTGAAATACCTTCAGCCTTTGCATAAAGAAGAAGCATTGCAAAAGAACATAAAGTTTCGCATAACCCAAGAACAGCAGCAGCTTTAAAATCAAGAGAACTTTTAGCAGAATGATAAACAGCAACCTCAAACGTAACCGCACCAGTCCTGCCAAAAAGAAGGACAATCATGAACGAAAAGAAGCAGAATATAAAAACAGGAATACATGCAGAAACAATCGAAGGAAGAAGCTGAAATAAAGTAACAGTCCTGAAAACCTTGAATTCTCCTGCTCCAAGAAGACGAGCCGTATCTGCTTCATCTGAATTAAGTTCAGCCCAGCTGTCGGCAACAGTTTTCATTACAATAGGAAATTCGTAAAATCCCTGAGTAATGACAATTCCCCAGAAAGAATATAAAAACGAAAGAGGCGGATTCTTTAACTTAAATAACGACATAAGGAATCTGTTTACAAAACCAGCATTTCCAAAAGACGTAATGTAACCGAGCGCAATAATCAAGGCAGGAACGCATAAAGGAACAGCAGAAAATACAGAAATAAACCTTCGCCCTAAAAACTTTTTGCGTGCAACAAAATAAGCAGCCGGAATGCCAATAAGCAAAGCTAAAACAGTAGAACAAAGCGATTCCGAAAAAGTAAAGACTGCGATGTTCAGAATGTTTCTTGCACTAAGATAATAATTCACTGAACACCGCCTATTCAGAAAGAATTGCCATTACAATTTTTTCTGCATCATCAGTTTTTTCTGCATTAAACGGAAGCGTCTTTGCAGGAACAGGAGCGCCTTCAGCATAACTTTGCGGAAGGATAACATCTTTGTTAACAGGATACATCCACTGCGTTAACGGAAGAGTATCCTGAGCCTCTTTGGTAATAAGAAAATCTATGAAAGATCTGGCAGCATCTTTGTGTGGAGCGTTTTTCAGCAAACCGCAGCCTTCAACCTGAAGTACATGTCCTTCTTCAAAAATGAGCGAAATGTTTTCGTAATTGCCGTCATATTCAATGCATACAGCAGGACTTGTAGTGTAACTGATTACAAAAGGAGCTTCATTGTTTAAGAACATTCCCCATGCTTCTGACCATGAAGCAGGCATCGTAAGGATATTTGGCTTAAGAGCTTTCCAGAATGAAGCAAATTTTTCTGAACTGCCGTCAAAAACAGCTTCTGTCCATGCAAGGAATAATCTTCCAGGAGTAGAAGTGCGCGGGTCTACAAGAATTATTTTCTTTTTATAAATGTCTTTTGTTAAGTCAGAAAGGGATTCAGGTTTTTCAATACCGCTGTCCTTATTGTAAATTACAGTAAAGTGACTGTAATCATAAGGCGTAAAATTATTGCTTCTGCTGAGTTCAGCCTGAAGTTCCCTGCTTATGATTTTGTCTGAATCCCTTGGTATGTACTGTTCGAATAAACCTGATTTTTCTGCTTTATCAGAAAGCGTATTGTCGATTCCAAGAACAATGTCTGCAATAGGGTTGTTTCTTTCAAGGACAGCCCTGTTGTAAGCCTGAATTGCATCTCCGCAGTCAACGAAAGTTACCTTACAGCCTGTGCTTTTTTCAAAAAGTTCAGCAATTGCGTTTCCAGGCCCCCATTCTCCCGTAAAACTGTCGTAAGTATAGACAATAACTTCTTCTTTATTTTCAGAATTATTTTCTGAACCGCTTTTCTTAGAACATGAAACTGTTGCCAAAGAAAATAAAATTAACGAAAAAAATAAAAATATTTTATGAATATTCATTTCTTCCTCCGCCAGCATTATCTGGATCAGGTTACGAACTTCTTCCGAAGCTCTCGGGTTTATTCTCAGGTCGTTATTTAGACCACCCCGGTTGATGAAATCAGTATATTTTTTTTACGGATAAAGTCAAGCGTGTCTGTCTGCGAACAGGATACTGTTTTTCAATGCTTATCACGGAAAGTAAAAACTACTATAATGGAAACATGAAGAAGTATTTTCTTGCGGGAATTAATTCAAAGTATAACCATGTTTCTCTTTCCACAAGGGCGCTTGAGGCTTATGTTCAGAATTATTCAGCTGAATATGGAAAGAAATATTTCCTTACAAGAAAAGATTTTACAATAAACCAGCCTGTTCTTGATGTACTTAAGGAATTTATGTACGAAGAATACGACTGCATAATGTTTTCCGTTTACATCTGGAACGTAGAGTTCGTAAAGAAGCTGATTGTAGAAATCAAAAAACTTCAGCCAGAAGCATTGATCGGTCTTGGGGGACCGGAAGTTTCATTCTGTGCAGAAAAGTTTTTGTCGGAAAATCCTGCTGCAGACTTCATTATTTGCGGAGAAGGGGAAGAAACTTTCCGCGAAACATGCGAAACTCTGGCACAATCGCCGGCCTTGTTGCAGGAAGAAAATAATTCTCCCAAAGAGAATAACGGTATACCAAAACAAAAGCTGAATCTGCTTAGCAAAATTCCGGGCCTCTGTCTGAAAACAAATAACCCTTTAGCCACAGACACCTCATTTGCAAACACAGCCGCGGCAGCCATAATCTACACACCGCAGCGCCCGTTAATCAAAAACCTCGACACCTTACCGTTCGTATATTCCACAAAAGAAAACACATTACGAAAAGACATAGACCCAAAAAACAGCATCCTGTATTACGAAACAAGCCGCGGCTGCCCGTTCCGCTGCAGCTACTGCCTGTCATCAACAGACATTTCAGTAAGATTCAAATCCCTTGAAAAAGTAAAGGAAGAATTGAATTTTTTCCTAAAGAACAAAGTGCGTCTCGTAAAATTCGTAGACAGGACATACAATCTGAACGAAGAACGCTATATTGCAATCTGGCAGTACATAATTGAAAACTGGAACGGAATTACAACATTCCATTTTGAAATAGAAGCACAGCAGATTACAGACAAAGCACTTGAATGCATTAAGAACGTTAAGCCCAACTGCATGCAGTTTGAAATAGGCATTCAGACAACAAACGAACCGACTCTTAAAGAAATACAACGTCCTTTTGACAGCAATAAAATAAAGTACGTACTGGAAAATATACCGGAATCAATTCACGTACATCTGGATTTGATTGCAGGACTTCCTTACGAAACGCTTTCTGAATTTGAAAACAGCTTCAATTACACAATACAATTAAATCCGCGTATGCTGCAGCTTGGTTTTTTAAAGATACTTCATGGAACGCAGATGGAATCCTTTGCAGAAAAGAATTCCGGTTACAAATGGCTTTCGTGCGCACCGTATGAAGTACTTTGTTCACCGTGGATGACATGCAGTGAACTGCAGATGCTCAAGCATATTGATTTGTTCGTAGACAATATCTACAACAGCCAGAACTTTCTGCAGACACTCAAATATATTTCTACTCTTAACATAAATCAGTTTGCATTTTATACACAGCTTGAATCTTATCTTTCAGAAAAACATTTCTTCGATACACTTCATAAGCCTGAAATATTTTTTGACATACTGTTTGATTTCTTTTCTGAATATAATGAGTTCATTAAAAAGATGAATAAAGAATCTGATGAAGTTCTTTTCTGTGAAGACAATGTTTTAATAATTAAAGAACTTTTGAAATTCGATTACATAAGGCGCGCAAAGACAAGCACATTCCCTTCGTGGTACAAACGCAATTACAGTAAGGAAAATCACCGCGCTGTTCTTGAAAACAATTACGACATTTCTTCAACAAGGGATTCTTACATCAATTCTGCATACGAGGAATTTTCCGTTAATCCGTTTACGTTTGAAGTGTCACCTGCAAAAGTCCTTTTCATATACAACACGCAGAAGCTTAATGGTGCTGCAGCTAAAACATTCCTTAAGGAAGAAAACACAGAATGCATTCTTATTGAAGAAAATATGCTCTCTTCCGGAAACAAAACAATGGAGGAAGAAAGATGATTTGCAGTAAATGCAGGCACTGCGGCTTATGTGAAGGCGACGGAACTTTTGCTTATGATAAAAATATCTCTGTTGAACAGAATATTTTAACTTCCGCAGAATTCAATAACATATCAGCTGAATGTACTCAAACGAATGAATATAATGAATCTGACATAGGAATTGCTTTTGATATAGGAACAACAACAATCGCTGCTGCCGTATTCACTTTGCAGAACAGAAAACTTCTTTTTACAACAGGCGAACAGAACCTTCAGTCAGAATTTGGTGCTGATGTAATTGCACGTCTTTCGTTCGCTTCTGCAAAAGAAGGTTATGATACGCTCCACAAAATAATCCTTATTCAGATAAATGATATTGTCAGGAAAACTCTTGCTCGTCTTACTGCAGAAAATCTTTCTGAACGGAAACAGATGCCGTTATTGAAAAAGATTGTAATTGCAGGCAACACAGTAATGGAATCGCTTGCTTACGGAGAAGATGTTTCTTCACTTGGAACTTATCCGTTTACTGTAAAAAATAAATTCGGCATAACTGTTTCTGCAGAAAGGCTCTTTAACAAAAACAGTTCAATTCCGGCTGACTGTGAAATATTCTTTGCTCCTGTAGTGTCAGCTTTTGTCGGCGGAGATTCTGTATGTGCAATTACTTCGTGCATTAAGCAAAGTGAGGACTCTTTCGAAAGTAAAAGCATCCTTCTTGCAGACTTGGGAACAAACTGCGAACTTGTGCTGTATGATGCTTATTCGAAAAAGATTACGTGCACATCTGCTGCCGCTGGTCCTGCATTTGAATGTCAGGGAATTGAATGCGGAATGCGCTGTTCAGAAGGTGCAATTGTTTCAACAGAATATATAAAGGAAACTGATTCCTTCAAATTAAAAACAGCCGGCGGTAATAATAAAGACGGGGTTAAACCGCAGGGTATTTGCGGAACAGGACTCGTAAGCGCAGTTGCAGAAAGCATAAGTAACGGCCTCTTAACAGAAGAAGGTGTAATAAACAACAAAATAATTTCCGGTAAAGATAAAATCATTCTTGTTCAGGAAAGTGAAGGGCAGTCACAGAAGCAAATATACATAAGCCAGAAAGACATCCGTAACCTTCAGCTTGCAAAAGGTGCAGTAAAAGCCGGAATTGAAATACTTCTTGAAAAACAGAACGAATCCTGCGTAAAGGAATTTAATCTTTTCATAGCAGGCGGATTCGGTACTTCACTGAATATAAATGATTTAAGGACAATCAGAATGCTTCCGGAAGAATCTGAATGTAACGGAATTAAAATACTGAACGCATACAGTGCAGGAAATGCATCCCTTTCCGGAGCGTCACTGATGCTGCTAAGCGAAAAGATAAAACAGGAATCAATAAATCTTTCTCAAAAAGCAGTAAACATAGATCTTGCACAGTATCCTGATTTCCAGAATAAATTCATTTCATCACTTAATTTCTAAAAGACAAACTGAAATAAAAAAAGCTGCACTCAAATGAATGCAGCTTTCGTTAACAGAAAAATCTCTGTAAATTATCTTGCGTATTCAATGATACGTGTTTCGCGGATCATTGTAATCTTGATTCTTCCAGGATAAGCAAGGTCTGTTTCGATCTGTTTTGCAATCTGCTTAGCCAGATCCTTAACATCTGCATCCGGAATCTTTTCGTTGTTAACAAGAATGCGTAATTCACGTCCGGCCTGAATAGCATATGCCTGTTCAACACCAGGGAATTTCTTTGCAATGTCTTCAAGATTTTCAAGACGCTTAACGTAATTGTCAATTGTTTCGCGGCGAGCACCAGGACGAGCAGCACTTATTGCATCGGCAATCTGTACAAGAATTGCTTCAACTGACTGTGTTTCAACGTCGTTATGGTGAGCAGCAATTGCGTTAACAATGCGTGCATCTTCGTTCATCTTGCGTGCCATTTCAGCACCAACTTCTGCGTGGTTCTGGTCACTGTCGTTTTCTGCACCCTTACCAATATCATGGAGGAGGGCAGCGCGCTTTGCAAGGTCACGGTTAGCACCAATTTCTGCAGCAAGAAGGCTTGCAATTTCTGCAACTTCCTTAGAGTGTGTAAGTACATTCTGACCGTAGCTTGTCCTGTAGTAAAGGCGGCCAAGAGCACGAACTCCTTCCTGACTCATGTTGTGGATTCCAAGGTCAAACAGTACCTTTTCACCTTCTTCATAAATCTTCTGCTGAATTTCGCGTGTAACTTTCTGAACGATTTCTTCAATGCGTGCAGGATGAATACGTCCGTCTGTAATAAGGCGCTCAAGTGCAACCTTTGCAATTTCCTTGCGTACAGGATCAAAGCAGCTGATTACAACTGCTTCCGGTGTATCATCAATGATAATGTCTACGCCTGTAAGTGTTTCGAGGGCACGGATGTTGCGGCCTTCACGACCAATGATTCTTCCCTTCATTTCATCGCTTGGAAGAGAAACTGTTGCAACTGTAATGTCGCTTGTAGTTTCTGCTGCAATGCGCTGAATTGTTGAAACAAGAATTTCCTGTGCTTTCTTTTCTGCAGAAATCTGTGCATCCTGGTCAATCTTGTTAAGAAGGGCCTGTGCGTCGTGGCGTGCTTCATTTTCAAGATTCTGGATGATAAGCTTTTTAGCTTCGTCTGCTGTAAGGCCTGAAATTCGTTCAAGTTCGCGGCGTAAAGTTTCTTCCTGCTGTGTTAAGGCAGCTTCACGCTTAGTCATTGCTGCTGTGCGGCCTGCAAACTCTTTTTCCTGCTTTTCGTAAGCCTCGGCTCTCTGGTCAAGGACTTCTTCTTTCTTGGTAAGTCTTCTTTCGTACTGCTGCAATTCATTGCGGCGGTCACGGTTCTCGCGTTCCTGCTGAGTTCTTTCCTGAATGAGAGTTTCTTTTGCCTGAAGAAGAATCTCTTTTTTCTGAGCTTCTGCTTCCTTTATAGCTTCCTGTTTAACCCGTTCAGCTTTTTGTTCTGAACTAGAAAGTTGTATTCTGGCGTAAAACCAGCGAATAATCCATCCAAGAAGAATTCCAGCTACAGGGAGAACAATGTATAGAATCAGCTGTAAATTCATAACATTCTCCATATTGCATGAAAGTTCAAAAATTCAGTATTTAGAAAAAATGCAAACTGGTAGTCACAATTTTTATAAAAACAAAATTTTCCCTATTTTTAAAATAGTTCTCTTCTATAGTAATATATGATAAAAGTATTGTCAAACAAGAAATTTAATTTTTTTAATTTTATTTTAATATCAACGGAAAAATTACGGAAAAATGATAAAAAAAGGACTTCTTGTGAAAAGAAGCCCTTTTTTGTCAAATAAAGTGTTATTTATTAGGTCTGAAAAGTTTTACGCAGCCTTAGCTTTTTGTAATTTTTTAGTAACAGCCTGTCCTGCAAGAAGAACTGCCATAAGGATAAGTCCTATGATGTCAGTTTTAGTTTCAGGAATTACACAAAGAAGACCTGCTGCAGCAAAAAGGAGCCTTTCTACGACATCAAATGAAACCGAAAGCGACTTTGAAACATCTTTTCCGTAGAAAATGCCTGTATTTTTCAAGCCGTAGCCTTCAAGTGCAACGCTTATGCCGAACATACCGATCAATGCTGTAATGATGATGAATAAAATCTGAGAAGCAGAAGCGTTGATCATAAGCATCTGAGGATTGTATACAAACATGTATGGAATTAAGAATGCACCTATTGCAAGTTTCGTGGCGTTAAGTGCCGTCTTCATTGGCTTGGCTTTTGCTATGGCCGCACCTGCAATTGCTGCAAGCGCAACTGGTGGAGTTACGTCTGCAATGATGCCGAAGTAGAAAGCAAACATGTGTGCTGCAAGAGGTTCAACTCCAAGCTGAATGATTGCACCTGCTGTAATTGTTGAGGTAATAAGGTAGTTTGCTGTAGTTGGAGCACCCATACCAAGAATGATTGAAGCAATCATTGTAAATAAAAGTGTAAGGAAAAGCTTTCCGCCTGCAAGAGAAACAAGACCTGCACCCATCTTAAGGCCAAGACCTGTAAGTGTTACAACACCAATGATGATTCCTGCCATGCCACATGCAATTGCTACGGAAATAATGTTTCTTGCTGCTGAACAGATAACGTCAATAAGGTCCTTTCCGCCGAATGTTGGCTTTCTTCCTTTAGCAAGATCAACTATTGAAACTGCAACGCCTATTAAGAGACATGAAGCAATACCCATAAGGGCAGCAAATACAGCTGTAAATCCTACACAGAGGAAGTAGATGATTACGATAAGAGGAAGAATCATGTAGCCTTTCTTTAAGAAAAGAGGAAGTGCCTTTGGAAGCTGATCCTTTGGTAAGCCCTTGAGTCCGAGCTTTTTTGCTTCAAGATGAACTGTAATGAAAATGCCCGTGAAGTAAAGGATAGCCGGAATGATTGCAGCCTTAACGATTGTAATGTACGGAACGCCAAGACTTTCTGACATAAGGAATGCTGCAGCACCCATGATAGGAGGCATGATCTGTCCGCCTGTAGATGCAGCTGCTTCAACGGCACCGGCAAATTCGCCCTTGTAGCCAAGCTTCTTCATCATAGGAATTGTGAAAGAACCTGAACCAACTGTATTTGAAACAGAAGAACCAGAAACAGTACCGAGAAGGGCAGAAGAAAGAACTGCTACTTTTGCAGGACCGCCTGAAGCACCTCCTGCAATTGCATTACATACATCAATGAAGAACTGTCCGATACCTGTCTTTTCAAGAAGTGAACCGAATAGGATGAACAGGAAGATGAATGTAGAACAAGCACCGATTGGTGTTCCCATAACGCCTTCTGTCGTATAGAACAAATGCGAAACAACACGCTGGAGTGAATAACCGCGGTGGTTAAGGAATCCAGGCATGTAGCGTCCTGCAAATGCATAGATGATGAAACAACCGGCAATTATCATGATTGGTAAACCAACAATTCTTCTGCAGCTTTCAAACAGAATGAGTATTGCGATAATACCAACAGTAATGTCGACTGCAGTATAAGCACCTGCTCTTGTAAACAGCGGCTGGAATTCAGTACCAAAAATATTTCCTAACCATGTAAGGAATTTTGGTGAATATCCGCATACAATATACATCCAGCATGCAGCACCAACTAATCCCAACGTAACGTCGTACCATGGAAGCTTGTTCTTAGGACTCTTTTTTGTAGGAGGAAACAGAAGAAATGCCAGAAGCTGTACAAAAGCAAGATGTGTTGCACGAAGTACCTGAGCAGTAATAAGTCCCGAAATTGTTGCATATAACTGAAACAGTACAAAT
>JAZUKU010000120.1:0-28265 GCA_045643485.1 Treponema sp.
CAGTATGGCAGAAACAATCCGTCAGTTTAAGAATGCAAGAATGTGGACTGAAGAAAATAAATACCGCTTTAAATGTGATGCCAGTCTTCTTATAGAAAACTGGGGGAAATAAAAAATGAATCTGCTTAACAAATTGACTGCTAAAAAGAAAAATACTGTTCTCATAGTACAGTGCAGGCTTTCTTCAACAAGACTTCCTGAAAAAGCACTGCTTCCACTTGGAGGTAAGACTGTTCTTGAATGGGTTTTGCAGTCTATGAAAAAAGTTAAGGCAGACAGATACTTTCTTGCAACAGATACAGAAAGCGCACCTCGTCTTGAAAAAATAGCTGCCGGCTGTAACTGGGAATTTTTTGCAGGCTCAAAAGAAGATGTCCTTGACCGTTTTTGCAAAGTAATAGAGCTTAGCAAGGCAGATGTTGTTGTACGCGCTACTGCAGACAATCCTTTTTTGTTTTACGAAGCAGCACAGGCTCTTGTAGAAGAATACAACAAGCGTTCTGCTGTAGAACAGATTGACTACATAACATGGACAGATTTGCCTCACGGAAGCGGTGTTGAAATGTTTGACGCACATTCACTTCTTAAGGCACGCGAAATGACGGATTTGCCTTACGACCATGAGCATGTTGGACCGTCACTTTACAATCACACAGATAAATTCAATGCAAAATTCGTAAAGTCTCCAAACAGGTGGAGCTATCCGGAATTACGCACGACAATAGACCTCCCGTCTGATTACAGAAGGGCTCTTGCTCTTGTAAGGGTAATTTCCGGAAATAAAAAAGTAGAAGAACCATATACGACAGAACAGATAATTGCAGGCCTTTGGGATACATCTGTAAGAAATCCTATACTCACAATTCCGTGCGTTAAAAAAGGACATGGTACAGGTCATTTAAGAAGATGCATTGATCTTGCAATAAAGGCAAAGGCAGATATTTTCATTCCGGAAGATGCAGACCTTGAGCAGACAAAAGATCTTCTTGAAGAAGCAAAATCAAAAGGTCTTGAGGACTGGCAGATTGTTCATTCACTTAATGATGCAAGCCATTATGCTGTAGCTGTAACAGATTTATTCAGGACTGAAAATGAAATTGTAAAAAAACTTTCATCTGCATGTCCTGTAATTGCTCTTGATGAAGGCAGGGCAGGTACTGATTACGTTGACTATCTTCTTGACATACTGCCTTCGTTCGGGCTCGACAGAAAACCAAATTATTCTGAGCCGGGCTTTATTCCTCTTCCGCAGAAAAGAAAAAATGAATCTGACAAACCTTCAGCAATTCATACTGCAATTGTAACTCTTGGCGGAGAAGATCCTTCTCATCTTTCACTTCCGGTAACAAAAGCTCTTGCACAGAATAATATTTTCGTAACTGTAATACAGAAAGATCCGGAATTATTGATTGCAAATATACCGGAACAGCTTAAGAAGTTTGTAAAGACTATAGGTCCTCAGGAAAATCTTCGTGACAAACTGTGCGAATATGATCTTGTTGTAACACATTACGGTTTTACTGCATTTGAAGCAGCTTATGCAAACTGTGCAGTAATTCTTCTTGGAACAACGGAACTTCATGAAAAGCTTGCAGAGAAATACAATTTCGAATGCCTGCAGCCTGTAATGATAAGTGAAGAAAGCGTAAGGAAAATTATTGTAAACGGAAAAAATCTTTATCCAAAAGTAAAGGGTGACGAACAGAAGAAACTTTCTGATTTTATAATTGATCTTTCCAACGGAAAAAAACTTCTCTGCCCGGTATGTCAGAAGCAGTATGATTCAAAAGATGCACTTATAGCACGTACTGGTGAAAGAACTTTCAGAAGATGTCAGAAATGCTCAATGCTGTACCAGTCGTGGACAATTAAATCTGAGCAGACGGAATATAATCACGCTTACTTTTTTGAAGACTATCAGAAGCAGTACGGAAAAACTTATCTTGAAGATTTTGCTTCGATTAAGGCACAATGCATAAGACGTACTGGAAACATAGATTTCATTTACCACAGGAATCATCAGTCAATAACACCGGCAATTCTTGATATCGGCTGCGCAATGGGACCGTTCCTTGATGCTGCAAATGATGCAGGCTGGCAGGTATTTGGTACTGACATTTCAAAAGATGCTGTTGAATATGTACAGCGTACGCTTAATTTCCCTGCAGTATGTGCTTCGTTCCCTGAATTCAATCCTGAAAAGGAATTCGGCATTACTCAGTTTGATGCAGTTACAATGTGGTATGTAATCGAACATTTCCAGAATCTTGACAATGTCCTTAAAGCCGTTTCCAAAATAGTAAAGAAAGACGGAATATTTGCTTTCAGTACACCGTCAGCATCAGGCGTAAGTTCAAAATACCACAGGGACAATTTCTTTAAGCAGAGCCCTGCAGATCATTACACATTGTGGGAACCGGAAAACGCAAAGCTTATCCTTAGGAAATACGGATTCAAGGTAGTGAAGATTGTTTCTACTGGGCATCATCCGGAACGATTCCCGTTCATTCAGAAGCACGGATATAAAAAAGAATCTCTTGCCTTTAAGCTTGTTAACAGAATGAGCCATGTAATGAATCTTGGCGATACATTTGAAATATACTGCAAGAAAATAAACGACATTACGGAATAAAACGGAAGTAAACGGAATATGAAACAGGATAATTTTGTTATGATTTTAGGTGCAGGCCTCATGCAGAAAATTGCAATCGAAGCTGCAAGGAATTTAGGATATAAGACACTTGTAGTAGATGCAAATAAAAATGCTGTATGTGTTCCGTTTGCAGATGTATTTGAACCTGTTGATTTAAAGGATAAGGATAAACTTGTTGAACTTGCACTTTCCTACGGAAAACAGCTTAAGGCAGTGTTTACTGCAGGAACTGATTTTTCAGCAAGCGTTGCCTATGTAGCAGAAAAGTGTAAGCTCAAGTCTCATTCTTTTGAAGCATGTGAAAGGGCAAGCAATAAAATCCTTATGCGCAAATGCTTTGAAGAAAATAAAATTCCTTCTCCTTCATTTACAAAGATAAACCGCATGCAGATAGCTTCATACCTTGTTGGCGATAAGCTTGATACAATGAAGTTTCCAAAAGTAATTAAGCCTGTGGACAACATGGGCGCACGCGGATGCAGGATGATCCGTAACAAAAACGAATTTATTCCGGCAGTAGAAGATGCAGTACGCTATTCAAGAAGCTCAAACGCAATTCTTGAAGACTATATGCCTGGTAACGAATATTCAATAGACGCAATCGTTTATAAGGGAACATTGACAATTACAGGTTTTGCCGACAGACATATTTTTTACGAACCGTATTTCATAGAAATGGGCCACACTATGCCGACAGCTGCTTCTAAAAAAGAAAAGACTGAACTCATAAAATGTTTTGCAAAAGCAGTAGCAGCACTTGGCTTAACATGCGGCGCTGCAAAGGCTGACATTAAATATACACCGCAGGGACCAATGGTAGGAGAAATAGCTGCACGTCTTTCTGGCGGTTACATGTCTGGCTGGACATATCCTTATGCTTCAGAATTAAATCTTACTGAACAGGCTCTCCTTATTGCTCTTGGAAAAACACCGGAAGCACTTCTTGAAAAAAGAATACCGCTCAACATAAAGAACAGTCCTTTGGAATTGTTTGAAATACCATGTACAAAGACAAGTGCTGAACGCGCATACATTTCAATTCCTGGAAAAGTATCTAAGATATACAATCTGTTTGAGCAGAATGCAGTTCCTTACATAAAGAATATTCTTCCAAGAACAAAGGAAGGCGATGCAGTAGACTTTCCTCGCAACAATGTAGAAAAATGCGGAAACATAATTACATGTTCAAAATCATACGAAGATGCTGTAAGCAGTGCAGAATATGCTGTAAGCGATATTTTCATAAGACTCAGGCCGAATGAAAAAATTACAGAACGCTTTATTGCAGGAACAGAACGCAGCTCAGAAAAAGAATTTCCTCCTGATGCATACGAAGTTCCGCAGGAATTAAAGTCTAAACTTAATAAATTTATTGATAACGCAAAAGACATTACGGAAGACGTAAAGACTGCAGATTTGATTCCTGAGTTTTTAAAGGAATTTGCAGTAACGCAGAAAGACTATAACCACAGGACAATTTACAAGTCACTTCAAATGTTTGACAGTCTTCCAAGAAAAAACAAAGTAATAAATGGAAGCGTATTCTGGAAAGCATTGCTAAGGGGCGGCCTGCAGGCAGCTGTATATGTAATGGATTGCGAACAGTCTCACAAAAATTAGGCAGAGCAGGGCAGTATGAATAAAAAAATATTAACGGCAGCAGTTTTAGTTTTCTCTGGCATTATGCTATTTGCCCAGACAAAAGATATTCACGCAGCAGACATAGAGTTTACAAAAAAAGCAGAAGAAAGCGGAATGACTTTATACTGGGATCCTCTTGCTGAAAACGGTCTTATCGAAAAGAACGGACATCAGATTTCATTCCGTGCAAATGACAGTCTGATATTAAAGGATTACGACCAGATTGCAGTTATAGACAGTCCTGTAATTAAAGACGGAAATCTTTACGTTTCACAGTCTTTCCTTAACGAAGCAGAAGAATTCTTTAAGTCAGAAGCTGATGACGTTCAGTTTAAGATTGGCGCAATACTTATTGACCCGGGCCATGGCGGTAAAGACCCTGGTGCATTGATGACACACAAAATCAACGGAAAGAAAATTGAAGTAAAGGAAAAGGACGTAAATTTAAAAGTAGGTCAGATTCTTTACAAACGTTTGAAGACTGCTTATCCGGACAAAAAGATTCTTATGACAAGAGACAAGGATGTATTCATTTCGTTGAGCCAGCGTACGGAAATTGCAAACTCAGTAAAGCTTAAGGAAAACGAAGCTATCCTTTACATTTCGATACACGTAAATGCAAGTCTCGACAAAAAGGCTTCGGGCTATGAAGTATGGTACCTTACACCAGGCTACAGGCGTCAGGTTATAGATGATTCGGTTAGCGAAGACAAATCACTTTTACCAATACTCAACAGCATGATGGAAGAAGAATACACAACGGAATCAATTCTTATTGCCAAGTTCGTAATGGACGGAATTGCAGCTCAGGTAGGCAATTTAAGCAATCAGCGCGGCATTAAGGCAGAAGAGTGGTTTGTAGTAAGAAATGCAAACATGCCGAGTGTTCTTGTAGAACTTGGATTCCTTACAAACGAAAAGGAAGCAGCACTTTTAGCAGATGAGGGGTACTTGCAGAAGCTGGGCCTTGGAATATATAATGGATTATCAGCTTTCGTAACGCATTTTGAGCGTTCGAGGGGATTTACGGGAACAAAATGAGTTTTTTTATTAAGAAAGCATTGCCTTTTACGGCTTTGATATTGATTCTTGCATCATTCCTTTACTCTTTCTTTAAGTTCAATATAAATACAAAACAGGACAGGTATATACTTTACTTCAATTCTCCGAATTTTGATGAATTATGTACTGAAACAAGATTCTTATCAAAGAATTCATATCAGGAGAAGGAAAAGGCTTTTGTAGAAGAACTTCTTCTGGGTCCTGTAACAAACAGATATATTCCCTTATTCAATAAAAAAACGGTATGTGAGTTCTGTTTTGTAAGGGAAAAGACACTTTATGTAGGAATTTCCAAAGAAGCACTGCTCGTTTCGAAGGAAACTGCCGAAATTAAAAGAGGAATTGAGGTTTTTAAGAAAAATATCCTTAAAAACTTTAAAAATATTAATACAATTGAGATGTATATTGATGGTAAAGAAGTCTAGAAAGGAGAGTGTAAATCAACCTTAAAATATAAAAATGGTTGACAAAAAGACTTTCTTATAAGATAATTTTACTATAATATTAGGTTACATCAAAGGTGTATAAGTAAGGAGCTTCTAATGAAGAGAACTTTAATTTTATCAATCGCTGTCATGTTTATGACAAGTTCTTTGGCTTTTGCTACAAAGAGTATGCTTATTGATTTCTCTAAACTCGCAGCTGATTTCTCAACTGATGGTTCTGAGGAAATGACAGAAAATGAAAGAACACTCATGGATTATTCTGTTACTGCAGGTACTTCATACCGTGAAGACGACAGAAAACTCATGAAGACTTCTCTCGCTTTGGCAAACTGGGAAGTATCACTCAATTCATCAGCACGCAATGTTAACGCACTTGCACTTTCTCAGGTTAAGGAAGCTGTTGTAAGAGATACTGACGAAGTACCAGAAAACCTTAGAAATAAGCCTGTTATGGGTGTACGTGTTGTATTCCCAACATGGAACGCAAATGCTAATGCTAGAATTACACCACCATATGAAATTTTAGCTTATGAACCACTTTCTGATATTGATGGTGACGGTAACCGCCAGGAACCAACAGATGAACAGAAAGACAAGTTCCTCTTTGAAGATGGTTATGGTCTTGTAAAGAATGTTGGAACAATCAAACAGATTGCTGTTACAACATTGGGCATGAACTTCCCACACGGACTCTATGTTCTTCTTAAGGACAATGACAATATCGAACGCCGCTACTTCATGGGTTATCTTAACTTCGACTACTGGAAGACTCTCATCTGGAAGAATCCACAGTATTTAACAGAAGTTCGTAACCGCGAAATCCGTCTCTATCCAATCTATCCACGTGGAACTCCATTCGTTAAGTTCTGTGGTTTCCAGATTACACGTGATGCAGCAGATGCTGGTGATAACTTCATCGGTTATTTCAAAGACGTTCAGATTATTTATGACCTTGCAGTTCGTACTGCTGATCGTGATATTGATGATGAAAACCTTTGGGGAATCATCTCAAAGAAAGAAAAGGATCGTCAGAATGGTGAAATGAATAACTTCGGTGTTAAGCAGGTTAACCGCTATCTTGAAAAGACAAAGATGGCAGCTGAAGATGAAGAATTCAATTCAGAAACATTCAAAGACGCTGAAGAACAGCAGTAAGTAAACCTTTGAAATCATATAAAACCGTCCTGCTGAAGGGCGGTTTTTTTGTTGTAAAAAGAGTATGGAAGAAAAAACAACTTTACCACTTAAAGAAAGATACAAGAATTTATATTTATCTTATTCTCATATTTTCAGTTTAATTCTAAATGGTATAGAAAAAGAACTTAAACAGAAGATACAGCTTGCTTCATTACCAACATATAAAAGCCGCATTAAATCTTTTCCAAGCTACTATAAAAAAGTATTAAGACAGAAACAGGATCAGCTTGGTGACGGTACAAAAATAGTTCCGTTGACAGATATGATTGGAATACGTGTTATTTGTGCATTCCTTGAAGATCTTGCTGAAGTTGAAAAACAGATTTGCTCAATATTCAATGTTAAAGAAATAGAAAGAAAAGGTGCAGAACAGACTTTTAAGGAATTTGGTTATGAAAGTGTTCATATACTTGTTGAAATACCAAAGTCATGTCTACCGGAAGAAAATATGCTTCAGATGTTCCCGTTACCGGAAGGCCTTGTTTGTGAAATACAGATAAGAACAATTCTTCAGGATGCATGGGCAGAAGTTGAACATGAGCTTGTATATAAATCAGATTTTAATCCGTTTGATAAACCTTTACGCAGAAAGCTTGCTTCAATAAATGCAAGTCTTACTCTTGCAGATATTGTATTCCAGGAAATACGTGATTATCAGAAAAAATTACAGGGTGAAATTGCATTCCGCAGAAATACATTCTACGAGAAAGCAGATGACATTACTGATGAAGAACTTGGGCTTGTTCCTAAGGAAAAAGAAGCTCTTACTGCAATAGATGATGATGATCTTTCAATAACTGGTACAATCGATGATCTTGTACTTGCAGCTTTACAGGCACATAATTCAGGTAAGCTTGATAAGGCTGTACGTATTTACACACAGATTATTACGTCAATGCCAGAACCTAATAATACAGCTCTTTCTGTAATTTATAAGCACAGGGGAATGGCTTTCTTTGCACAGAATAATTACGAAAAGGCGCTTGATGATTTTAAGAAAAGTGTAAGCTATGATCCAAAAGGTTTCAGGGCATTATACTACGAAGGTATTGTTTACAGTGTTCTTGAAAAGAATAAAGAAGCAATAGAATGTTTTAATCAGTCTCTTGCAATTGAAGGTTTCCAGAGTCATGTTTATTACAGAAGGGCTCTTGCTTATTTTAATACAGGAGACTATCAGCAGGCTTTAAGTGATCTTGATAATGCGGATAAACTTGGACTTAATGATGACGACTGCAAACTGTTAAGAAGCAAGCTCGTAAAGAAATTTGACATGGGAATGTAAACAATAAATATTTTTTAAAAACAAAAAAGGTGAATCAG
Organism: Treponema sp.; assembly: GCA_045643485.1. Taxonomy (GTDB): domain Bacteria; phylum Spirochaetota; class Spirochaetia; order Treponematales; family Treponemataceae; genus Treponema_D. The sequence continues at coordinate 8,323 of JAZUKU010000120.1, forward strand.
TCAGACTTGATTATTTAAGTTTAACTGTTCACCTTTTTTTATTGTTTGTATTGTGATAGAAGTTTTATCAGATAACTGTTCCTGCTGGAATTACAGCACCCTTGCGGATAACGATAATACCGTCTGCACAGTAGAATGAACCGTGGTCACCGTCTTCGTACTGTTTGCCGTTGATGTTTATGCAGCAGTTGTCACCGATATGTGCATTCTTATCAATAATTGCTTTCTGAATCTTACAGTTCTTACCGATTCCAACATCCGGTATGCCGTTCTTCTTGTTCATTTCCTTAACTTCTTCATTTTCGTAATAGTCAGCACCCATGATGATTACACCGTCAAGATCACAGCCTTCGTTAATGATTGAACGTACACCGATTACAGAACGTCTGATTCTTGAGTTTGTAATTACACAACCTTCGCTTGTAAGTGTTGCATTCATGTCAGCCTGATTAATCTTGCTTGGAGGAAGGTTACGCATGTGTGTGTAGATTGGTTCATCTTCATCATAGAAGTTAAACTGTGGAACAGGATTTGTTAAGTCGAGTGTTGCTTCGTAGAATGAGCGGATTGTACCAATGTCTTCCCAATATCCGTTGTATATGTAACTGTTTACTTTCTTTGTCTTTATTGCTGCCGGTATGATTTCCTTACCAAAGTCCATTTTTTCATTGTCGAGCATTTCTTCCATTGTGTCGGCATTGAAAATATAGATACCCATAGAAGCAAGGTATTCCTTTTCTTCTGGTAAATCCCCTCTTGCATCAGCAGGAATCTTCCAGTCGTCAATGTTCATGTCTTTAGCTGGTTTTTCCATGAAAGCAGTGATTTTCTTTGTGTCGTCAATCTTCATGATACCAAAGCCAGATGCATCTCTTCTGTTAACGGCTGTTGTAGCAATTGAAATGTCACTTCCACTTGCAATATGTTCGTCCATGAATTTCTTTAAGTCCATGCGGTAAAGCTGGTCGCCTGAAAGAATGATGTAATGTGTAGGATGCTGTGACTTGAAGTGGATGAAGTTCTTGCGTACAGCATCTGCTGTTCCTTCATACCATCCGCTGTGTTCAAGAGTCTGTTCAGCAGCAAGAATTTCTACGAAACCATGGCTGAAACGGTCAAATGAATAAGAATTGCTGATGTGAAGATGAAGTGAAGCAGAGTTGAACTGTGTCAAAAGATAAATCTTCTTATAACCGCTGTTGATACAGTTAGAAATAGGGATGTCAACAATTCTATATTTTCCACCGAACGGAACTGCCGGTTTTGAACGTTCTTTTGTTAAAGGATATAATCTGGTACCTTTTCCTCCGCCTAAAATAATGGCAAGTACTCTTGGCTCGTCCTGATTAATTTTGCTCATGTTAGTAAATCCTCCGTTAATTTTACCTTAAAAATATTATAAATTGCATTGTACTTTTTTGCAATATAAGTAAATGTCTGTATTGTTATACTTATTCCTTTTGTTTAAGAAAACTCTTTTCAAGAAGCTCTCTGTACGGCTTTTCCTGAATTGGTTTGGAATAATAAAATCCCTGTACTATGTCACAGCCTATTTTCTTAAGGAAGTCAGATTGTTCTGCAGTTTCTACACCTTCCGCAACTGTTGTAATGTTTAGCTGCTTTGCCATATTTACGACTGAAGTAATTATTATTCTTTCTTTTTCATTTTCTTCGTCTACAGAAAGGAATTCCTTATCAAGTTTGAGAACATCTGCAGGCATGTCTTTTAAAAGATTAAGAGAAGAATAGCCTGATCCAAAATCATCTACGGAAATTGTAAAGCCGGAATCCTTTATCTGATTCATGATATGTATGAGGCGTTTCTTGTTATCAAACATAACGCTCTCTGTAAGTTCGACTTCTATCTGACATGGGGCAATAGTATAATTCTTCTGAATGGCTGTAAGATCCTTAATAAGGTTTGGATTATAAAGATGGAATCGAGAAAGGTTGAATGAAATTGTTATAGGGTGAGGACATGTTCCGTCTGGTCCCGAATGATTCCATGAGTCAAGGAAACGGCATACACGCTCAAATACATAAAGGTCAATTTTTTGAATAAAGCCGTTGTGTTCAAATAAAGGAATGAATGTTCCTGGAGAAAGGAATCCTTTTTCCGGATTATTCCAGCGAATCAATGCTTCTGCACCTATAACTACTGAATCTGCAAAACGGAATTTAGGCTGGAAATAAACTTCAAATTCCTTGTTTTCAATAGCATTGTTCATTGACAGTGTAATTGATTTTTTCATTTCGCTGTCATCTGACATCTGTTTTGTAAATTCTGTAATTCTGTGTGTTAATGATGAATTCTTTCCAAGACGTCTTGCTGTGTTTGCATTGTCAATCATTATGGAAACATCAATCGTATTGTCAGTAATGTAATATAAGCCTGAACTGAATGTAAGCTCATAATTTTCAGGAAGGAAAGTTTTTATAAAATCAGTATTATGTGTAAGCCTGAAAACATATTCTTCTATAATTCCTATGAAGCCCGGATTCTTACCGAAAAGAATGAAATTGTCTGCATAGAACCTGCATAAAAGGAAGTCAAGATTCTTGCATTCATACATAAGCTGCTGGCTTATTTCTATAAGCAATGCATTTCCAATATTGAAACCGTAACTGTCGTTTATAAAGCTGAAGTTATCGACATCAAGTGAAAGAAGGAAATATTCGTTAGGAAGTGCAGTCTTTAATTTTTCCCTTACATCGTGTTTGAATTTTGTGAAGGATGGAATTCCTGTAGTTTCATCATAATCCATCATTCTTGGATGACGTTTTTTTGAAATGTAAATATACAGGTATATTAATGTTGTTATAACAAGAACAAAAATGATGCAAAGAATTAAACCGACTGTGGTATTTCTTTTCCTAAGATTTGTTTCATGGTCATAGTATCTTCGTTCTACAAGGCTTGTTTTAATGATTGATTCAAATTCATTCTGAGTAAGTGTTTCTATAGCCTTGTTAAGAAGGGAAATTGCTTCTTCCGGAACTGATTCAGAAAGGGCAAATGAAAAATCATATGGTATTCCCGTTTCGATTATCTTGTAGTATTCAGGAATGTAAAGTGATTCAATGTCAAATTTATTCATGAAGGCAAAATCACATTCATCATTGATGATTGAATTTGCAAGTTCACGGATTGATGATTTTTTTATGAAGTAAAATGAATTTCCCTTATATTTATCTTCAAGAATCTTTCTGCTTGAAAAAATATCCAGAAGATAAGAAATCTTGTCTCCGTCCTTAGGAGCCGTCTTGTTTTTTGACACAAGAACAAAAGGCATTGAGTAAAGTGGTTTTGTATATTTTGCAGAAAATGACATGTTGTTCAGATAGAATTTTGAATAACCTGTAAGAATGTCAGCGTGTCCTGAAACAAAGTAATTAAGGCTTTCGGAATATGATTTTGTTGTTATGAATTTAAGTTCAATGCCTGCTTTTGAGGCTATTTTCTTAAGAAGAAAGTAATTAATTCCCGTATACTGCGGAATGTCCAGCGTTTTATTTAAATATTCAAAAGGCTGCCAGTCGGAATCACAAACAACTGTAAGGACTGGATTTGTTTTAAGATATTCCCTTTCATTTTCAGTTGGAATTACAATATTGAGGTCATTTCCGGATAGATATTCATAAGAATTCTGTGAAAAGCTTTTGCAGAAACAGGAAGCTGTAAGCAGTATAAGAAGAAGGACATTACGTTTTCTTATGGTCATTAAATACCTCTCAAAGGATTTAAATCATATATATATTTTTTTAATATATAACAAATTAAGTATAACATACCTTTGCAAAAACTCAAGAAAAAAGTGCTTTTTACTAAACTAAAACCCTGGATTTCCGATAATGGAGTAAGAGTAAAAGTGTATTCAACAAAATCCGTACACTTTGAGGGGTTAAAATGATTAGAGGATGGTACATTGGTGCAAGCGGAATGAACGCCCAGCAGAACAGACTGGACGCTATTTCGAACAATCTTGCAAATGTTGACACAACGGGCTTCAAGAAAGACGTTGCAGTAAGCAAAAGCTTTAGTGAATTACTCATTCGCCGTACAAATGCAGACGGTGTTATAACAATGGAAAACGGCTCATATGATGTTGCACCTGTTATTGGTAAAATTGGTTTAGGTGTGGAAACCAATGAACTTTATACAGACTTTGAACAGGGTTCGTTAAAATCTACAGATTCAAATACAGACTTTGCTTTAAGCGGAAAAGGCTTTTTTGCAGTAAGTACACCGGACGGTGAACGCTATACAAGAAACGGCAACTTTATGATTGGCAAGGAACGCATCCTTGAAACAAAGGAAGGATATCCTGTTCTTGGCGAAAACGGTTACATTGTTCTTGATGACGACAAATTCTACGTTAATGAAGACGGAATGATTTATACACAGACTGACAACACACTTGTTGACAGAATCAAGGTTGTACGCTTTGACAACGAACGTTACCTTAACAAAATGGGTTCAAGCCTTTACAAGACAAATGATATTGCTGGTGAAGCTTACATTGCTGAAGGAAATGAACGTCCTAAGATGATTCAGGGTTATACGGAAGCAAGCAATGTAAATGTTGTAAACGAAATGGTTCAGATGATTGAAGTTAACCGTGCTTATGAGGCTAACCAGAAATCAATTCAGAGTGAAGACAGCATGATGAGCACACTTTGGACACGTGTTGCTTCAGTACGCTAAGGTGCAGGTAAGGAGTAAGGAATTATGGTAAGAAGTTTATGGAATGCAGCTACCGGAATGAACGGACAGCAGGCAGAAATTGATATTATTTCAAACAACCTTTCTAATGTTAACACAACAGGCTACAAGCAGCACAGGGCAGAATTTGAAGACCTTGTTTATCAGAACGTTAAGCTTGCAGGAACTCCTGCTACAGAAGATACAGTAACTCCTGTTCCTTTGCAGATGGGTACTGGTGTTAAGGTTGCAGCAACTCAGCGTGTAATGACACAGGGTTCACTCAATGCAACTGGCGTAGATACAGACCTTGCAATTGTAGGAGACGGTTTCTTCCGCGTACAGCAGTATGACGGAAGCTGGGCTTATACAAGAGACGGTTCTTTCAAGATTGACATGACAGGTCAGCTTGTTACTTCAGAAGGCCTTCGTGTTGTTCCTGAAATCATCATGCCGGAAGGATTTGACATCAATACTCTTGCAATAAGCGATGACGGACGCGTTACAGTTCGTGTTAACGGAGAACAGAATCCTGTAGAAGTTGGACAGATGGAACTTTACCGCTTCCCGAATGCCGTTGGTCTTCAGAATGACGGAAGTAATCTTTATACTGTAACAAATGCTTCTGGAGCTCCTATTGCAGGGCGTCCTGGATACGATGGAATGGGTGTTACAAAACACAAGTTCCTTGAACAGAGCAATGTTTCTGTAGTAAACGAAATGGTACAGATGATTGTTGCACAGAGGGCATATGAGTTTAACTCAAAGGCTATACAGACTTCAGATACTATGCTTTCTACAGCAGTAAACCTTAAAAGATAAAATGTAATTTAGATTAACAATAACCGGTTGTCTAATTGATAACCGGTTTTTTTATACAGAATTACCATAAACAAAACTCTAAACTTTCTTTTCAAAATTCCGAATATTTATGTAAGGTGGTGGGAAAACAATATGACTTTAAACGGAATCAACAGAACAGACAGCTTTAATTCGCTTTTGGATGCCTCAACTGTAATGCAGAATGCCCAGAGTCAGGGCGATACGCAGAAGTTTTTAGGCATGGTAGAGCAGATGAAAAATGCTGCTGCACAAACAAACGTATCATCAAAAGACATTAATACTTCACACAAACTCAACGGTGATTATACAGAAGGATTCCACGGACTTTATACTTCTGAACAGGACAAAAAAGCAAAGCCTGTAGGAGCAGCAAGCCGCAGCGGAACAAAAAGAACAATTGACAAAACAAGCACACTTTACGAACAGGCACTTGAACTTGAAAACTATTTTGTCAAAGAAATGCTTTCTTCAATGCGTAAGACAATAAGCAAGACAAACCTTATGGGACAGGAAAATGATTATGCTCAGAGTATGTACGAAGACATGCTTTATGACAATTACGCAGAAGCATTGACTAAAAATGCACAGTTTGGTTTAGCCGACCAGATATACCTTGAACTTTCAGAGAGAGAATTTACGGCTTAGTCAAAAAGTTTATTCAAAAAAGATTACAGCACTTCCAGCATGATGTATTTCATGACGGAAGTGCTTTTTTATTGTACTAAACGCCTAAAAGAAGTATTATAAAGCTAATCAATTTACAGAAGAAAAAGGGGATAAACCGGGGGACTTTATGTCGGAAAAAAGTTATTTGCTTGAAAATCTTAACGGAAAACACATACATTTTGTCGGAATAAAAGGCACTGGAATTGTTGCAATGGTAGAACTTCTTTACGCAAGAAAAGCCGTAATTACAGGAAGCGACGTAAGCGAAAGGTTTTACACAGATGAAATGCTTGAAAAGATGGGCCTTAATGCTCTTCCGTTTGACGAAAAAAACATTACAGACGACATTGCTCTTGTAATATATGCAGGTTCTTATAAACTGGACGTTCATCCGGAACTTATTGCTGCAGTAAAAAAAGGAATTCCATGTCTTGGCTACAGTGAAGCGCTTGGACTTATTTCGGAAACAGCATACAGCCTTGGAATATGCGGCGTACACGGTAAGACAACAACAACTGGTCTTGTAGGAACAATTCTTAAGGAACTTAATCTTCCAGCCCAGACACTTGCCGGTTCAATAATCGGTTCATTCGGCAACAGCTGCACAATGACAACAGATTCTGCCTTAAAGAACGGAGTAAAATATTTTGCAGCAGAAACAGACGAATACAGAAATCACTTTTTATGCTTCTGTCCAAGCAAAATAATTTTAACAAGCGTAGAAAGTGACCATCAGGATTTCTTTCCGGAATACAAGGACATTCAGCAGGCATTTTTAAATTACATTGCACGTCTTCCAAAAAACGGACAGGTTATTTACTGCGCAGATGATGAAGGTGCCGTAGAAACAGTATTCCTTGCTAAGGAAAAACGCCCTGACCTGGACGTAATTCCATACGGAAGACACGCATCTAATGACTACAAGCTTATATTCGGCGAAGAAGGTAACGGTAAGAACCGCTTCAACATAGCATGCCTTGGTGACTGTGAGCTTATGGTACCGGGAGAACATCTTGTTCGCAACGCAACAGCTGCTGCTGCATTGTGCATTGAAACATTAAAGACAGAAGGCCTTGATCCAAAAGACTATTACGAACAGATAAAAGCTGCATTAAAGAAATTTGCCGGCGGTAAAAGAAGAAGTGAAGTCGTAGGCAAATCAAAAAATAAATTCGGAAAGGAAATTATTTTCATTGACGATTACGGTCACCATCCTACAGCTGTTAACACAACGCTTGACGGCTACAGAAAATTCTACGGTAATCACAAAATAATAATAGACTTCATGTGCCACACTTATTCAAGAACACAGGCTCTGCTTGAAGAATTTGCTTCTTCATTCGGAAATGCAGATGAAGTAATCCTTAACAAGATTTATTCAAGCGCAAGGGAAAATGCTGCAGACTTTACGGTAACAGGCGCACAGGTTGCAGAATGTGCACGCAAATACCACAACAGCGTTTACTACTGCGAAGAATTTGAAGAAGCTGCCTGCAAAGGAATTGAACTTCTTAATGAGCCAAGCGAAGAAAAATATCCTGACGGTTACGTATTTGTAACAATGGGTGCCGGTGACAACTGGAAAGTCGGCAAAAAGATTATGGAAAAACTAGACGCCTGTAATTAAAGCAGGTTTATTCAGGAGAAATAAAATGAACAGCATGACAGGTTACGGATATAAGGAAGTGTTTGCAGAAGATACAAAAGTTTCTGTAGAAATCCGTTCAGTTAATTCACGTTTCCTTGACTTGAACATAAACATTCCTTCTTTTTTAAATCCGCTTGAAAGCCGCATAAGAAAAATCATTACTGAAAAAATTGTGCGTGGTAAAGTTGATTTAAACATACGCGTTCACGACATGAATTCTAATGCAACTGTAACAGCAGACTCTGAAGCCGCAAAAAGATACAGTGACGCAATTACTCAGATAGCACTTGCTCTTGGCAAAAAAGCAGAAGACATACCGCTGTCGTTAATCGTTAACCAGGACGGCGTTCTTAACATTACTCACGAATATGATGCAGAAGTTTACTGGCAGAAGATTGAACCTGTATTCAATGAAGTATTCCAGACCTTTATTGATGACAGAAAGCGTGAAGGCGAAAACTTAAAGAAAGACCTGTTGAGCAAGCTTGATGTTCTTGACGGATGTGCTTCGTTCTTTAAGGAATGGCAGCCAAAGATGGAAGGCAAATTCAAGGAAACTGTTACCCAGAAATTCAATGAGCTTTTGGGTGAACATGTTGATGAAAACAAGATTCTTGAAGAAGTTGCAAGTATGCTAATCAAGTATACAATCAACGAAGAAATTGTACGCCTGCAGAGTCATCTTGAAGCTTTACGCAAAGAAATAAATGAAAACGAAATTCCGGGTAAGCGAATTGACTTTATCTGTCAGGAAGCAAACCGCGAAATAAATACAATAGGCAGCAAGAATCAGTTTACTGAAGTAGGGGCAATGGTTGTTAACGCAAAGGATGCCCTTGAAAATATACGCGAACAGTCAAAGAATGTAGAGTAAGCAGGAGGAAATTATGGCAGAATATTCAATTCCACAGGGTAAGGAATTACGTGTAGCAATCAGCGGTAAATCCGGATGCGGCAACACAACAGTAAGCACACTTCTTTCTCAGAAGCTTAACGTAAAGCTTATCAATTATACTTTCCGCCAGCTCGCTGCAGAAAAAAACATGACTCTGGCAGAAGTTATTGAAAAGGCTCACAATGATGACTTTTACGACAAATACGTAGACACACACCAGGTAGAACTTGCGCGCGAAGAATCATGTGTTCTTGGAAGCCGTCTTGCAATATGGATGCTTAAGGAAGCAGACTTTAAGGTATATCTTTACGCAAGTGACGAAACACGTGCAGGCCGCGTATTCAACAGGGAAGGCGGAGACCTTCAGCAGATAAAAGACTTTACTGCAATGCGTGACCGTGAAGACACAGGCCGTTACATGGAATTCTACGGCATTGACAATAACAAATACGACTTTGTTGATCTGTTCATTGATACTGGAAAATATAATCCTGAGCAGATTGTTGAATTGATTCTTGAGGCTCTTCTTAAAAAAGGTTTGATTGTTGAAAAATAAAATATTCAGTAAATAAAAACAGCCGCAGTCAGCAGAAAAAATCCGTTGACTGCGGCTGTTGTATTTTAAATAAGGAATGAATTACAGCTTCTTTTCTGCGTAGCCGATCCAGCCTTCGTTTTCAAGAAGTTCTTTTTCAAAATTGTCTACGTTGAATACATAGCTTTTTGAAAGGGAACCGGCAATGAGCTTTACTTTCCATGTGCCGTCTTCTTTCTGTTCGATTTTGCATTCAGTGTCTTTAGAAGCAAAAGTGTGGAACATATCGGCAATGTCTTTTTTAGAAAGCTCAAGCGCAAGAAGTCCGTTGTTGAACATGTTCTGACGGAAGATGCGTGCAAAGTTAGAAGAAATTACACAATAGATTCCGTTTGCTTCAAGAGCCCATACTGCATGTTCGCGACTTGAACCGCAGCCAAAATTGTCACGGGTGATTATTACCTTAACACCCTGTATATCTGCTTTAGGATTGAATCCGTCAAGCTTTAAGTCTTCAAGAAGATAAGGCTTCAATGCCTGTTTTGATTCTTCTGACAAATATTTTGCAGGAATAATTTCGTCAGTGTTAATGTCTGAGCGATCCAGAAAAAGTACTGTTCCTCCAAACTGTTTCATAGTTTCCCTCGTAAAATAATATATACATTCCTGTAAACAGAAATGCTTTCTTCAGTCTTTTTTGTAAAGACATGAATTCGTAATAAAACCGCTTACTGCAGTTGAAGCAGCTGTAGCAGGGCTCATTAAATGAACCATACCGCCTTTTCCCATTCTGCCGTTAAAGTTGCGGTTTGTGGTAGAAGCACATACTTCACCTTTTGCAAGAACGCCGTTGCTCATACCCAGACACGCACCACATGTAGGATTTGTTACGCAGAAGCCTGCTTCCATAAAGATTGAAATCAATCCTTCTTCAAGTGCCTGTCTGTAAACAAGCGGAGTAGCAGGAGAAACAATTGCGCGTACACCAGGGGCAACATGGTTTCCCTTAACAACAGAAGCTGCAATCCTTAAGTCAGAAATCCTTCCGTTAGTACAGCTTCCAATGTAAACCTGATCAACTTTAGTACCATTCATTTCGCTTATTTTCTTAACCTGATCAGGCTTGTAATTTATTGTGCACAAAGGCTCAAGAAGCGAAAGGTCATAAGTAATTTCCTGTGCATAAACGGCATCACTGTCGTCACAGAATTTTCTGTATTCAGACAGTGCTTCTTCTTTTGAAGAAAAATCATTCTTAATGAAAGGCCATAAATAATCTACTGTTTTTTCATCAGGGAGGCAAATTCCTGTAGTGGCTCCGGCTTCTACTGCCATGTTGCAGACAGTCATTCTTTCTTCCATATCAAAGCCGTCAATTATGCTTCCTATAAATTCAATTACCTTATCTGTAGCACCGTTAACGCCAAGCTTGGAAATTACGTAAAGAATTACGTCCTTGGCAAAAACGCCGGGCTTTAATGTACCCGTTAAGTTAAGCTTTATTGTTTCAGGTTCCTTGAATGAACATACGCCTTTTAAAATTCCAACTTCAAGATCAGTAGTTCCAACACCTGCTGCAAAAGCACCAAATGCTCCGTGAGTACAAGTGTGGCTGTCTCCCATGATTACAACGTTACCGGGTCGAATAAAGCCTTTTTCCGGAAACAGTGCGTGACATACACCGTTTGAGCCTATGTCAAAGAAATCCTTTATGTTATTGCGTCTTGCCCAGTCGCGTAAAATTTTTCCCTGTTCGGCAGTCTTTGAATCTTTTGCAGGACTTACATGGTCTATTACAACCTTGATTTTTTCAGCATCGAATACAGAATCCTTATTGCGTTCAACTAAATCTGTAATTGCAAAAGGGGTAGTAACTTCATGGCACAAAACAACGTCAGTTTTTAAAATGAATGTTTTTTCGGAAGGTTTTGAAACAAGATGAGAAGCAAAAATTTTCTGTGCAATAGTCTGACCCATTTTTAAGCGCCTGTTCTGTAAAGTGATAAACTTAAATAAATTATATCACACATTAGTTGATTTACGATACAACATTTTTTGGACAGCCGTTAATGAAAGATTCAAGGTTATCGGCAACAACGTCAAGAAGACGCTGTCTTGTTTCCGTACCGGCCCATGCTATATGCGGAGTAAACAGAGTATTTGGGGCATTGAGTAAAGGACAGTCTTTATTCATTGGTTCCTGAGTAAGAACGTCACATGCGTAACCTGCAATTTTATTTTCCTTAAGGAATGAAGCAAGATCATTTTCGTTAACAAGACCGCCTCTTGCAGTATTTATGAGGTAAGCTGATTTTTTCATGAGTGAAAGAGTTTTTTCGTTTACGATTTTATCAGTTTCGCTGTTCATGGGTGCGTGAAGTGTAATGAAATCGCTTGTTGAAAACAGTTCTTCAAGAGAAACATAATTTTCAGGCTCAGGATGTTTACTTTTTGTATACACCTTAACATTCATTCCATAAGCCTTGGCTATAGCAGAAACGCGCTTGCCGATATTTCCGTAACCGAATATGCCTAAAGTCTTACCGTTAAGCTCAAAAGGCGGAATCTTCCAGTAACAGAAGTCTGGACAGCTTATCCAGTCACCGTTTTTTACACTGTCTGTATGTGTCTGTACGTGGAATGCAAATTCGCTTATGAAAGAAAAAACAAGCTGTGCTACTGCAGTCGTGCTGTAGGAAGGAACATTCGTTACAGTTACGTTATGTCTTCTGCATGCGTCCAAATCGATGACATTATAGCCTGTTGCCTGTACGCCAATGTATTTAAGGTTAGGGCAGTGTGATAATATTTCTTCTGTAATCTGAACTTTGTTTAGAAGAACGGCATCGCTGTCTGCAATACGTTCTATGACTTTTTCGGAAGGTGTTCGGGGAAAAACGTTCAATTCACCAAATTTACTTATTTTTCCCCATGATAAGTCGCCCGGATTTAAGGCATTACCATCAAGTATTGTTATTTTCATCCAAGTACAGTTACGCCAGTACCGCTGATTGCTGCATTGATTGCATTTTCATCTGCACCGTCAAAATCTACAAGAACCTGACATTTTTCAAGTGAAGCAGTAACTGCTGTTACTCCTGCAACTGCTTTTACAGCATCATTTACTTTAGCTGCTGTAGCTTCGTCATCCATGCCGACAACATATATTTTTTTCTGCATCGAAAAGCTCCTTTAGATAGCGTAATTATAGTGAAGTGAAAAAGTTAATGCAATAAGGAAAAATAACTATTTTACATTAAAATAAACTTAAATTGTTAAAAATAAATTAATCTTCTGTTTCCTGAATCTGGGAGCTTCTGCCCAACTGTCCGCATGCTCCGCCTATCTTTTCACCGCGTCGGATTCTCATTGAAACATTAAGTCCTGCTTTTAAAAGACGGTTAAGGAAACGGCTGCATTCCGTAGAAGAAGGAGTCTTGAATTCCAGACCAGGTACCGGGTTCCACGGAATTAAGTTTATGTAAACGTCCATGTCTTTTGCAAACGAAATTAAATTTTCTGCGCTCTGTTCACTTGTGTTCTGTCCTGCAAGAAGTGCTGCTTCAAGTGTTACGCGCTGTCCTGTTTTTTCAATGTAATATTTTATTGCTTCCTTAAGTTCCGGCAGTGGATTTCCCAAAGTTACAGGCATGAGTTTTTTACGGAGTTCTACGTCTGCTGTTGTAAGGGAAACTGCAAGTCGTAAGGAAGGGCCGTTGTCTGCAAGATCGTAAATGCCTTTTATAATGCCGCTTGTGCTAAGCGTAATTCTTCTTGCGCTAAGGTTGCGTCCGTTTTTGTCTGTAAGGAATTTTACTGCATCACGGATTGCGTCAAGATTCATCATTGGTTCGCCCATGCCCATAAAGACTATGTTGTCCAGAGTGCCTGCTTCTTTTTCAAGATGAAAGAATTCTTCTACAATTTCCTGATATGTCAAATTTCTTCCAAGACCAAGCTGACCTGTCTGACAGAATGCACATTTCATTGCACAGCCTGCCTGACAGCTTACGCATGCTGTCTTTCTGTTTTCCTTATCGGTAAGAAGAACTGTTTCTACTGCGCGTCCGTCGTTAAGCGTTATCTGTAATTTGATTGTGCCGTCGGGGTCGTGAAGGGCGTCTGTAACTTTAGATGAATATATCTGTGCTTTTGAAGAAAGTTCTGTGCGCAAATCTTTGCTGAGGTTTGTCATTTCTTCAAAAGAAGATGCACCTTTGCAAATCCATTCGTAAATCTGTTTGCCACGGAATTTCTGAGTAAGTGAAAGCTGTTCTGTAATCTGTTCAGGGTATAATCCTGCAAGTGTTGTCATACAGCGATTGTACCCTAAAGCAGCAATTTAGAAAAGCGGACGGTTGTTCTGAATCTTGTCAATCATTTCGTTGATTGACTGACTGCGGATTCCAAGCTTCTGGAAAGACTGAAGTACGTCGAGTGCCTTCTGCTTCTGGTTGAGCTTTAAGTAACAGTCTGCAATATCGATGTAGAGACGGTAATTCTTTTCGTCGTTGCGTATAAGCTGTGTAAGGCGTTCGATTGCTTCTTCGTATTTACCTTCGCCTTTGCAGATAAGTGAAAGGCCAAGAGCTGCGTAAATGTCAAAGTCAATGTCCATTGCCTTGTTGTAATATTCAGTTGCTGTCTTGTAGTCGCCTGTGTTTCTGTAAGCGTCACCTGCGCGTGTAAGGATTACCTTGTTTCTTGGATCGAGTTCAAGAATCTTGTTCCAGTATTCAATAGAACGGTACTGCTGGTTCATACCGCGGTAGCAGTCTGCCAAGCCGAACAGTGCGTAGAAATTCTTTGGATCCATAGTAAGTGCACGCTCGAAGTATTCAATACCCCTGTCGTAAGTCTTGAGCTTTCTGTGGCAGTTACCGATTGAAGTAAGTACACGGATATCTACAGTCTGAGGGCTTATTTCAAGCATCTTTGACCAGTAGTAAAGTGCGTCCTTGTATTCGTTAAAGTCATAGTGAAGGTGACCAAGGCCGATGAGTGCATAGGCATTGTTTTCTTCCATATCTAAAACTTTAAGATAGAGAGCCTTTGATTTCTTAAAGTTGCGGATTTTTCTGTATGCATCTGCAACGCGTGTAAGAACTGTAATGTTCCTGTCATCGTGAACGAGATACTGTTCCCAGATTTCAATTGCCTTATGATACTGGTTCAAAGTCTTGTAGCAGTCAGCAAGACCAAAAAGTGCATAATTGTTTCCAGGGTGGAATGAAAGACATTTTGAATAATATTCAATTGCTTCATTGAAGTGACCCTGTTTTCTTTCACTGTCACCAAGACCAACTAAAGCGTAGTTGTTGTTGTCTTCAATATCAAGAATTTTTTTGAATGATTCTATAGCTTCTGGAATACAGTTTTCCTTAATAAGTGCATATCCTTTTTTTGAAAGTTCGCTGATTTCCTTAGCTTTTTCATCTTCAGGTGAAGGCTCCGGCATGTTATCCATTGAGAATGGAAGGCCCATGTCAAGATCCTGTTCAACGTTCAAAGATTTCTGGTCGTTTTCTGCTGTCATTTTATTTCTCTCCTTTAAGTAATGCTGATATCACATTAGCCATTTTCTCTATTATCGGATCAGATTTGGATTTATTATGAGCAAGAAGATACATTTTTAATGCAAGTAATTCATCTTTTTTTTCCATGTACGTATCACCAACTCTTGTTAGCCCATCAGAATAGCCAGTCGTAATAAAAATACGTTTTGCGTTTTCAATCTGGCCTTCGTTAAAAAGTACATTGCCTTTTCTGTTCAACAGAACTTTCTGTTCAGATGTTAAACCTTCTACAGGTTTATCTGTGACCTTGATGAATTTATTGGAATCTTCTTTGCTGGAAATTATTTTTTTTAAATCCAAAACAACTTTTCCTTTAAATATATTTAAATTTTACCATTATTTCCGTAAAAGTCAAGTCTAATAATATTAAAGTTATTTATTTAATAAAATTTTAAGACTCAATTTCTTCAGCAGGATTTCTGGTATATATATCTACTATTGAGCGTCCGTATATACGCTGATCTTTTCTGTAAAGCTTTCCTATTTTTTCCGGAAGAGGATCTTCACTTGGCCTGTGAATGAGCAGTGTACCGTTTTCGTTAAGAAGATTCTTTTTTTCGATTGTCTCAAGAAGATCGAGCCTGAATCTGTAAGGGAAGGGCGGATCTAAAAAAATGTAGTCGTATGTCTGCTTGAGCCGCTTTAAGAATAATTCTACTGCAATAAAGTGACAGTCGATTTTAAGACCGATTTCTTCCGTCATCGAAACGTTTTTTAAAACAGTACGTGCTTTTGCCTTGTCCATTTCGCACAGGCTTACTTTGCTTGCACCGTGAGAAGCTGCTTCTATTGCAATTGTTCCTGAACCGCTGAATAAATCAAGAAAAGATTTTCCTTCAAGATAAGGACCAATCATGTCAAAGATTGATTCCCTCATTCTGTCCATTGCTGGTCTTATTGCCATTCTGCCGTCAGGACATTCTGTTATTCTGCCTTTGAGTTTTCCGCCTGTAATACGCATTTTATCTGCCTATGCTGTTGATTGACCAGTAAATGTCATCATGTGGTAAAGCACTGTTTGCACCTGCAAAGTCGAATGCTGTTTTTCCATCCTGATTCTGAACGCTTGTTCTTGCGCCTGAATCCATAAGCAGTTTAATTACCTGTGTTGAATTTCCATACTGGCAGGCATACATGAGAGGTGTTTTTCCTTTCCACAGTCTGTTTACTGAAATGCCCATTTCGAGGAAGATTTTAATTTTTGAAAGTTTTACGTGTTCTGCACCTTCTTCACTTGTAAGTGCAAGAATGAATGCAGCATATACTTCATCTTCTGAAGCAGTCCTGTCTTTAAGAAGGAGTTTCAGAATTTCCGGATTCTGTGAATAGTTTGCAGCCAAAAGGAGTGGTGTAGAATTATAGTTGTTTCTTACCCTTACATGAGCTCCTGCTTCAATAAGCTTTGTTACGATACTCAGGTTGTTCTGGTAACGTACTGCATACATTAATGCTGACCAGCCTTCCTTATCCCTTAACTGAACATTTGCTCCGTTTGCAAGAAGATTCTGTACGTCCCAGTCATTTCCGGCTTTTGCTGCTTTCATTAAAAGAGTAATTCCGTTCCTGTCCTGCCTGTCTACATTTTCAATTCTTACAGAAGCAGTATTCTCCTTGTCTTCTTCAGGTGATTCAGGTGTTATGTCATTAATATAATCAAACAGATAGCTTTTTGTGTACGGCTGTGTTTTTATGTCATCGGTTTTTGAAAGTCTGTTTTCATCAAGCGGCTGAAGTTCTGTCTTTTCTTTAGGAGGTACCTTTACAGGCCTGTTGCTTCTGGCTTTTTGCTGCTGGTTCTGCTGAGGAGATTCTTCTTCATCCTGTGAATCAACAAAATCATTTTCGCTGTATGAGTTGGCAAAGAAGTCATCCTGTGTGTAATCTTTTGCAGGTTTCTGTACTGCAGGTTCCTTCTTAGGCTCTGGTGCTGGTGTTTCCTTTATTTCTGTCTGCTGAACTGCAGGTTCTTCTTCCTGGTCCCTTGCCTTTTCTTTTTTAGCTGCCTTTTCTTCTTTTCGTGCTGCTTTTTCGGCTTCCTTTGCGGCTTTCTGTTCTTCCTTTAATTTTGCCTTTTCTTCTTCCTTTGCGGCTTTTTCAGCTTCCTTTGCGGCTTTCTGTTCTTCCTTTAATTTTGCCTTTTCTTCTTCCTTTGCGGCTTTTTCAGCTTCTTTTGCAGCTTTCTGTTCTTCCTTTAATTTTGCCTTTTCTTCTTCCTTTGCAGCTTTTTCAGCTTCTTTTGCAGCTTTCTGTTCTTCTTTTCTTCTGGCTTTTTCTTCCTTGTCTGCCTGTCTTGTGTCTTCATATTCAGAAAGGACTGTTATTATGGACGGAGAATTTGGGTTCTGCTTTGCATAATCAAATGCTGTTAAACCGGTTTCATCCTTTTCATTTATGAATTTTTTTCTTCCGCTGTTTGTTAATGCACATTCTTTAATAAGAAGCCTTAATACATCGGGATCCTTATTGAATTTTGCTGCATACATGATTGTTGTACGCTTGTCTTTTGTCTTTGCCTTAACCTTGCAGTCGTATTTAATAAGAAGCGTTATTATATCAAGAGGCCTGTTGTTCTTAAGTGCTATAATGAGGAATGTTTCTTTATTGTCACCAAAAGTCTGGTTCTTAAGTTCTGGAATTTCCTTGAAAGCTGATTCAATTTCAGATATGTTTCCTGATTGTGCCAGTTCAATATAGGTATTTAAATCAACTGCAAATAATGGTGCTGAAATCAGGATTAAAAGAATAAAAATTGCTGAAAATCTGGTAAAAAGTCCTTTGCGCATAGATTAATTATAGACTCTGAATGAAAATAAGTCAATCAAAAGCAAAATTCCATTGACTAACATAGAGTATTTCAGTATCATACTTAAACCCCTTGGAGCTGCGTATGCGGTTCCCATCTGTCCATAAGGAGAACATACAATGAGAAAGTATGAACTTATGACTATTTATCCTATCGAGGATGAAAAGTACAAAGCGGGCATTGAATTAACCCGTGAGGTTCTTGCACAGTTTGGTGCTGAAATCGAAAAAGAAGAACCATTTGGTGATCGTGATCTTACTTACACAGTAAAGAAACAGAATCGCGGTCGTTTTGTTCTGTTTAACATCAAGGCTAATCCAGCTAAAATTACAGAAATCGACGCACAGTTTAAGTTCAACACAAACCTTATCAAGTATCTTTTTGTTGTTAAAGAAGAAAAGGACGCTTAAGGCTTAGTTGACTAATTGTCTATTTTAAAAACGGAGGTTTTATATGGCTGACATTAACAGTGTTATTTTAGTAGGAAGACTTACAAGAGACATTGAAATTACTTACAGTAAATCAAATAATTTTCCTATTGGAAAATTTGCCATTGCTATAAACCGCCGCAGAAAGAACGGTGATCAGTGGATTGAAGAAGCTAATTTCTTTGATGTTACCGTTATGGGAACAACAGCCGAAAAGCTCAGGCCTTATCTTACTAAAGGTAAGCAGGTTGGTATTGAAGGAAGCTTGCAGCAGGATCGCTGGGAAAAAGACGGTCAGAAATTCAGCAGGGTAGTTATTATTGCTAATAACATTCAATTGCTGGGTGGCAACGGAGTAAACGGAGGCGGTAATGCTTCACAGGGGTATGCTCCACGTCCTTCTTATTCACAGCAGGCTCCACAGCAGGGCGGCTATGAACCTTCTTACGAAGACCAGTCATTTGGCGGTGACGGTGCTGGTTTCCCGGAGGATATTCCTTTCTAATCAGAGGGAATATTAACAGTATAACTTTATAGGAGTTAATGATGTCTGACGAATTAAACAATTCAGAAGAAGAAATGAAAAGAGAAGATATGGCAGCTGCTGTAAGTGAAGTACAGGCAGATGATGGCCGTGGTGATGAAAAGAATGCACGTGGCAAGAACAAGGCATTCTTCCACAAAAAGGTTTGCCGCTTCTGCGCTAACAAATCAAAGATTGATTATAAAGATGCAGACGGTCTGCGCCGCTTTACAACAGAACGCGGTAAGATTCTTCCACGCCGCATTACAGGAACTTGTGCAAAGCACCAGAAACAGCTTGCTACAGCAATCAAACGCTCACGCTCAATCTGTCTCTTGCCATTCGTTGCTGACTAATAAAATTTTCCGGTAAGCGATCCAACTCCTGGTGACGCGCCGGTACAAAAACAATAGGAGCTTGATATGAAAGTTATTTTGAATGAAGATGTAAAACATCTTGGTGAATATGGTGACGTTAAGAACGTTGCTAATGGTTATGCAAGAAACTACCTTTTCCCACACGGATTTGCAGTTCCTTATACTCCAGAATCTGTAGCATTCTTCGAAGGACAGAAAGCTGAAATTGAAGCACGCAAGGCTGCTAAACGCGCTGAAAGTGCAACACTCAAGGAAAAGCTTGAAGCTCTTGAAGTTGTTCTTACAATGCCAGCTGGTGCAAACGGAAAGCTTTATGGTGCCGTTACAAACCAGACAATTGCAGACTTCTATGCTAAGAACGGTTTCGAAATCGAAAGAAAGAAGATTGAAATCAGCGGTCTTACAATTAAGAACGTTGGTGCATACGCTTTCAAAGTTCGTCTTTATGAAACAGCAGCAGCTGAAGTTAAGCTTGTTGTAAAGGCTCAGGAAGAAGAAAAGAAAGAAGAACCAGCTAAGGGAAAGAAAGACAGAAAAGCTAAGGAAGAAAAACCTGCAGAAGCTCCAGCAGCAGAAGCAGCTCCAGAAGCTCCAGCTGAAGAACCAAAAGCTGAGTAATAGCTTAGTAAGTTTTTTATAAAACAAAACCCGTGAGATGTAAAAGTCCGCGGGTTTTATCATTTTAAACGAACCTTCTGTGGAAAAACTGTGTGTGCTTTGTTGATAAACACAGAATTTCTGTGGAAATGTAAAAATAATTTTTTTTAGAATTGAAAAGTATATTATAATAAAAATCCGTTTCATTAAGGGAGAAAAAGTCATGGATTTAAAAGATAAGGTACCGCCGCATAATCTTGAAGCAGAGCAGGCAACACTCGGAGCAATGCTTCTGGACTGGAATTCAGTTGGTGAAGTTTCTACATTCCTTCATCCTGATTCATTCTACA
>JAZUKU010000121.1:0-1816 GCA_045643485.1 Treponema sp.
ACAAAGGCACTTTCATACTGCAAGAAAGCTTTATCAATGGCTCCTGACAGTCCGGCGTGTCTGGACAGTCTTGGCTGGGTTTATTACAAAATGGGCATTGATTCTGAAGCAAAGAAATATCTTTACAAGGCACAGAAAAAAGCTCCTGACAATAAAGAAATTGCAGCTCACATAGAAGAAGCTGAAAGAGGTGCAGAATGAAAAAAGCAGTTGCCCTTGTTTCACTTTTGCTGGCTGTTACATTACTCTGGTCACAGGTAAATCTTGAAGATACTGTAAGGGCAGAAAATGCAACAATGAGGACAGCACAGTCCGGCTTTGCAGAAGAAGAATTCAGAAGAGGCGTTCAGAGTTACTACAGGGGCGCATTCAACGAAAGCGTACTTCAGTTTGAAAAAGCACTTTCATATCTTCCGGGAGAAAACCTTATTCTTGACTGGCTTGGAAAAGCATATTACCGCTCAGGCATAGAAGGTGCCGCTCTTCAGCAGTGGCAGTCGGCATACGATTCGGGTTACGGCGGAATCCTTCTGCAGAACAGAATTGAAGTCGTACGTGAAAGGCGCATTACAGGAACTTCATCTGTTTCAGCCCAGCGTTATACAGAAGCAGGTTCATTCCCTTCTTTAAGCGGAGAAAACATAATCTACAGCAAGCCAGTTTCTGTTCTTCCGAATACAGACGGTACTGTATGGGTAATTTCTTACGCAACAAATGAAATAGTACGCTTTGATGTTAACGCAGTGATTATTGAACGCATTCACGGACCATTAAACGGCTTTGACAGGCCTATGGACATGATCAGGCTTAACGATGGAAATCTTGTCGTAAGTGAAATGGCAGGTGACAGGCTTTCACTTCTTGACTCAAAGGGACGCTTCATAAAATACATAGGCTCAAAAGGCAGGGGAGACGGTCAGCTTTTAGGACCGCAGTATCTTGCAGAAGACAGCTTCGGTAACATTTACGTAACAGACTTTGGCAACGCACGCGTAGTTGTATTTGATAAGGACGGAAATTACCTCCTTAACTTTGGAAACAAGTCTGCTGACTTTGAAGGATTTGTTTCGCCTACAGGAGTTGCAGTTATAGATGACAGGGTATTTGTTGCAGACAGCGTAAAGGGTGCGCTCTACGAATTTGACCGTTCAGGAAACTATACGGGAATCGTATGCAACGAAAAAACTTTCTCAAGACCGGAAAGCCTTAAGACTTGGGGAAGCTACCTCATAATGACAGACATAAACAGAATCGTAACCGTAAACATAAATGACGGTTCTGTTTACGAAAATGCAACTGCAGGAAATGCTCCTGCTGCGTTAACATGTGCTGTTCCTGATGCAAACGGAAACCTTATCGTAACGGACTTTAAGGGCAACGAAATATACGTAATGGCAAAGATGTCAGAAATTGTCGGCGGACTTTTCGTTCAGGTAGAGCGTGTAATTGCAGACAGTTTCCCGAATGTAATTCTTGAAGTTCGTGTAGAAAACAGAAGAAGGCAGAGCATTGTCGGCTTGAAGCAGGAAAACTTTTTCGTAACTGAAAACAAGCGCCCTGTTGCAAACTGCCAGCTTACCGGTTCTGCAAACTACAACGATTTTGCAGACATAACGTTCCTTGTAGACAGAAGCAGCGAAACAAAAGATTATTCTGAGCAGATTCAGAATGCAGTAAGGGAAATCTCAAAATCAATCGACAGCCGTGCAGAAGTAAAGGTTATTTCTGCCGGAAAGATACCTGTTCTTGAATATACGGGAAATGCTTCCGGCCTTTCTGAATTCAGTCCTAAGGCACTTAAAGCAGATTATTCTGA
>JAZUKU010000122.1:0-24209 GCA_045643485.1 Treponema sp.
AATTGACAAGCCGGAAGATGACCGCTGGATTAATTACATGAGCCACGAAATGGTAGGCTTAAGCAAGCAGGAACTTGAAGATCATTACTACAATAAATATCCTCAGCTTAAAAAAGTTCTTGATCCGCTCTTTGCTGATAAAAAAGACTGAACTTAATAGGACGGCTTATGAGAAGAATGAAGCGTTTTCTGACTGCAGGAATATTTATTTTCTTTTCAGTAACATTTTTAAATGCATTCTCGAAAGAAAATATCCTGAGTCCTGTTGAAGGTACGTGGAATAATCCTCAGCCGCTTATTATAGATGTACCGGAAGGTTGGGAAGTATACTTTTCATATTCTTCAGAAAATCCACTTGAATTCGGTTTAGTTTATGATTCTCCTGTTGAAAATGAACAGACTGGAAACATAACCCTTTATGTTATAGCAGTAGATCCGGAAGGCAACAGGACAAGCGTCAATGTAAAATTTACAGTTGATCCCGTTAAACCATTTATAAGTGATCTTGATACAAGTTCTTCTTTTCAGGAAATCAATAAAGGTTCAATCATAACGCTTCCAGCAGGCAGACGTTTTTCAATTCCAAACGGATATACGTATTGTCTTGGCAGAAACAAAAAAACTGTTCTTGAAGCAAAGGACCTTTTTGTTTCAGAAAACAATATGCTCGAAAAATATGTTCCGTGTACGCTTTCTGACGGTAAGTCAAAATGGCGTTTCATAATTCATTCCGTAAGTGCCATTGGAGAAGGAGATTTTGAACAGACAGCTCCATTTATCATTACGGACTGGAATGAAATATTATTCATGAATGATGATTTTATTTATCAGATAGACGGCGGAATCTGGGAACATGCAACTAAACCGTTTAAGATTGACAGAAAAAATCTGCACGTTATAAGATGGCAGTCAGTTTCATATAGTGAAGAAAATGAAATCTTTTCAATGAAACTTCCTCCAAAACCAAAATTAATATGTACGGAAACTAAAAAAGGTTCACTCATTTATTCAATTCCGGAAAATGATAAGTTTCAGCTTAAGGCAAGCAATAATAATTCCGTAAACGGTACAATTCCAGATGAAATATTCAGGACAATCGAGCTTGATGTATTTGACGGTGACGAAGCCTTTGGTAAAATAAATTTCAGCGTTTATTATGAAGGCCTTTATCAGGGAGAATTAAAGGCTGAATATTCCCTGGACAGACAGTCTCCTGATTCTCCGGAATTCATTGCTACTACAGATAAATCCTTTGTTCATGAAAAAGTAAAGGTAAGCATAGAAAAACAGCCTGAAGCAGATATTTTCTATGCAGTAAGCAAACCTGTTACGTCAATAATAGGATTTGAAGGCTCATCGCGCGAAACGTTTGATGCAATTCCAACCGGCAGTTTTAAGAAATATGACGGCAGGACATTCGTGCTTTCTTCTTCTCATGCAAATGCTACGTTCTACAAAATAAGTGCATATTCAGTTGATGAAAGGGGAAATAAAAGCGATATTTCTGAATACAGGGTTGTAATTGATGAAGCCAATTATTACCTTTCCGTTAAGGGACGCAAGATAAATCTTTTCTCTGACAAACAGGAAGAAGAACCTGACGGAAGCGTATCAAATCCTTTTACTTCTTTTGAACAGGCTCTTGAAGTAATCAACAGCAATTTATACACAATAATTCATATAACAGGCGATTTTGAATTAAGGGAAAATGAAATAAACATTATGTCAAACTGTACTCTTATCGGTAACCAGTCGCATATTTTTGTTCCTCCTTTATGTTCAATAAACGTAATTAATTCAGACTTTGAATCAATAGGCTGCATTTTTGAAAAAAGAATTCCGGCTGAAATTTCTGAAGCATATGTTTCAAAAGAACAGAATAATGTAATATCCGGCATTTTCAATTTTAAGGAAGCAACAGGAATATTTGATGACTGTGATATAAACGGTGTCTTTGGACATAATTCAGTAATGGTTTATTCAGATAAATCAAACCTTACGTTCAGAAACTGTTCGCTTACAGCAAGTGCTTCTGATTATTCATGCATAATAGATTCCAGTGATTCTGATATAAATGCCCTTGATACAGATTTTACTGCAGTAGCTTCGACAGCTGCCTGTATAAGTGCTCACCGCGGAAACATCAGGATGGCAGAATGTCTCTGCTCAGCAATAGGTCATTTATGTCATGTTGCTGAATTAAACTCTTCATCTGCAGATTTACGCAAAAACGTATTTTCAATCAAGAAAGACAGTTCATCTCTGGATAATGAAATAATCTGGAAGAATGCTGATTCTGTACTTGTAGAATCAGGTAACATAACAAATGATGAATACTGAAATAATCTGTGGTCTTGATGAAGCCGGACGCGGACCTTTAGCAGGACCTGTTACAGCAGGTGCCGTAATTTTACCGCCGGATTTTCCCTTTGAACTGTTAAATGACAGTAAAAAACTTTCTCCAAAAAAACGCGAAAAGGCAGAAGTCATAATAAAGGAAAAAGCTTTATGGGGAATAGGCATTATTGATCACCGGAAAATAGACGAAATAAATATTCTTCAGGCAAGCCTTCTTGCAATGAAAACAGCATATATTGACATGATGAAAAAATTACCGGAGTGGTGCAGTGAACACAATATTCCTCTTATTGAAGAAGAAATCATTAAGGGTATTGCAGACGGAATATATGTTCCGGAAGTAAGCTGTAATTGTGTCTGTGAAGTTAAGGCTGATGGTAAGTATCCTGAAGTAATGGCTGCCAGCATTATTGCAAAGGTAGAGCGTGACCGCATTATGATGGATTATGACAAAAAATATCCGCAGTACGGATATGCTAAGCATAAGGGATATCCGACTGCGGATCATAGAAAAATCTGCCGTGAACTGGGACCATCTCCAATTCAGCGGCTTACGTTCAAGTATTAATATTCTTCTGTTTTCTTTTCGCTTCTTTTTGAAACTACGTGAATTACTTTTCCTGTGCGCTTGATTCCGTCATCTTTTTTAGCAGCTCTTTTTTCTGCTACAAGACGGCTTTCACCTTTTCTTCTGTAGATTTTCTTTTCCGGAACGCCTTCTTTTTTAGCACCGGCAGCATATTTTGCTTCTTTTGCAGCTTTCTTTTTTGCACGAGCCTTTGCCCTTTCTTTCTTTTCCTTGTCAATGAATGTAAGTGATTCGTCTAAGCCTGAAAAGAATTTCTGCATGTCGTCTGCAAATACAACAATTGCACGACGGTCATCTTCGCCTTCCTTGATTTTGCTTTCTACAATCTGAAGAAAAACATCTCCTGCACGATTTTCCTTAACGTTAAAGAAATATGACCTGTTGTCAAGATTTACCTGAGTCGTAAAAAGTTCACCGCGTATACCCATTATATCCTTCCTTAATAATGTAAAATGATTTTCTGTTTACTATAATTTTCTGTGCGATAAACAGAATCTATCATATTTACTCTTTAAATTCAATGACAGTTAATTTTAAGAAAACAACTATTGCAAGTACAAGATATGCTGCTGTTACAATTAACCTTACTGCAGGTGAAATCTTAAAATACCATAATGATTCCTGTACAGACGGAACAAAAGTAACAATAACTGCAAGCAGAATAAAAATGCTTCCTTTAATAAAAGCCCTGTTCTTTATGCCTGTATATGCTTTTTTGATGAATGTATAAACAAAAATCAAAAGTGCTATATATAGAATTATTTTTTCGTAAAGCGGAAAAAAAGATTTTACATTACCTGAAGTAAAAATCTTATACGGAATGAATACAGCATTGAAAGAAGAAAGAAGCGGCAGAATGCAGTCAACCTTGTAATCTGCTGAATCTTTGGAGAAGATAAAGAAAAGTGCTGTAATTACGGCAGACGGAATTAATGTCTGTGTAAAGTAAATATAAAAAACTGCAGAAGCAATGTTTTCTGTCCATGTATGTTCTGTAAGAATAAAGAATGCTTCTACAAAACAGTAGATTGCAGCTGAAATAAATCCTGCAATGACAGCAGGAAGAAAAGCTTTCCTTGTGTTTTTAGGACGCATGAAATATGTTCCCAGACAAAATGCCGGAAGTGCAATTAAAGTAAACAAATACATATAAAAAGATTACCATTAAGTGCTGATTATTTCAATTAAGTTACGTCATAAATATCAGGCAAAAAAAAACACCTGCCCGGAAAGAACAGGTGTTCGTAGAAACGGCTTTGTTTTATTAAAAAACCGTCATTTTTTCTGAATCAGATCAGTCAAAAGCATGTCCTGCTGAACCGAGAACGTTGATGTTCTTGTTCATGTACATCTTCTTTAATTCATCACGAGCTGGTCCAAGATATTCACGTGGGTCAAACTTAGAAGGATTTTCTGCAAAGAACTTGCGGATAGCTGCTGTCATTGCAAGGCGTCCGTCAGAGTCGATGTTGATTTTGCAAACTGCTGACTGTGCTGCCTGACGGAGCTGTTCTTCTGGAATACCTACTGAATCAGGGATTTTACCGCCGAATTCTTCGATAATCTTTACATATTCCTGTGGAACTGAAGAAGATCCGTGGAGAACGATTGGGAAACCAGGGAGCTTTTCTTCAACACCCTTGAGTACGTCGAATGCGAGTGGCGGTGGAATAAGGAGGCCGTCTGCGTTGCGTGTACACTGTTCTGGAGTGAACTTGCAGCGTCCGTGTGATGTACCGATAGAAATTGCGAGAGAATCTACACCAGTTTTTGAAACGAAGTCCTGAACTTCTTCTGGTTTTGTATAGTGGCTTTCTGCAGCAACTACATCATCTTCAACACCTGCGAGAACACCAAGTTCACCTTCAACTGTTACGTCGAACTGATGGGCATAGTCGCATACTTTCTTTGTTAAAGCAACGTTTTCATCGTATGGAAGTGGAGAACCGTCGATCATTACAGATGAGAATCCGTTGTCGATACAGTCTTTTGCTACTTCGAATGAAGGACCGTGATCAAGGTGAAGTACGATCGGGATATCTGCACCAAGTTCGTGTGCATATTCTACAGCACCGCGTGCCATGTTGCGCAGAATGAATTTATCTGCATAAGCGCGTGCACCTTTGGAAACCTGAAGGATAACAGGTGATTTTGTTTCAACACAAGCCTGAATGATGGCCTGCATCTGTTCCATGTTGTTAAAATTGTATGCAGGAATAGCATAGTGTCCTGCCATAGCCTTTGCAAACATGTCTTTTGTGTTTACAAGTCCAATGTCTTTGTAACTGAACATAATTTCTCCTCTATTAATGGAAATTTACCCCTATAACATACTTTTTTTATGGGTTAAATTCAAGCATATGGAAGGGAAATAAGGGCTAAAACGTTTGACAAAGAAAGCATACGGAAATATAATAAATTTGTATAATTTTAGAGATTTGAGGTAATCATTTTTAATGAATTTACCGATAATAAAATGAATGGTTTTCTAAGGAAACTTGGAAATACAGTAGATTCAAGGAGTATTGAATGAAAAAGTGCATCGTTGTAATAGCAAGCCTTGCTCTTATGTTTGCTTTCTGCGTACAGGCAGTTGCTCAACCAAATGCAAAAGCCATGGAAACAATAGTTCTGGAGAATTTTGATGATCCGGACAATGCAGAATGGGAATGGAAAGTACAGGCAAGCCGTTTTGTATCAAAGGAAGGGGATGTTCAGTATCCAATAATTAATTACTTCACGGGAATTTCTAACTCTCTCGTTCCATATCATAAGGATCCTGCAAGTGCTAAGGTCCTTGGTGTAAAGGCAAAGTTTGACCGTAAAGGTGAAAACTGGTTTGAAGTTTACCCTGAGTATAAAGACATACAGGATAAAAATGGCAATCCAATCCGTGAAATTCCACTTGTTGGAACACTTTCACAGTTAGACTTCTGGGTTTGGGGTGCACATTATCAGTATTATCTTGAAGTACTTCTCCGCGATGCAGCTGGTATCGTTCATGTAATTCCTGTAGGAACAATGAACTTCAACGGATGGAGAAACTTTATCGTTCCTATTTCAGGAAATATTCTTCAGCATTCACCAATGCGCTCTGGTCCAAAATATCTTGCTTTGATGGGCTTCAGAGTACGTGCAGATGCTAAAGAAAACGTAGATGACTTTACAATCTACTTTGATCAGATTAAGTATACAACTAACAGTCTTGATAATGTTTATGATGGTTTTGCCCTCCGTTATGCAGATTTCGGTGACGGTGATGACTATTCTGGAACATACGAGAAGAATAAAGAATAAGAGAAGGCGGTAACAGAATGAAAAAATTAATATTTGCACTTACAGTTTTATCTTTAATCTGTGTTTCTGCATTCGCTCAGTCAACACAGGCACATAGCATGACAGATGCTGATGCTTCTGAAATCGGCAATACAAGTGCCAAGCAGGCTCTTATTGAAACAAGTGTAGACCGCTTCGAACGTGAAGGTTTCTGGAATGTTCACATTTCATCTGATGACGGTATCATTTCAAGCCGTTTGTTCGGTGATTCAACAAATCCAAAAGGTCCTGCTGCAAAAGAACCATTAAATGATGATGGTGCAGTAGATACAGTAGACGATGCAGTATTTGGTGCCAAGGTAGAATTCTTCCGCCGTGGTATTGACTCTTTCTATATTACAGCTCAGCGTCCTATTCCGATTGCCGGAATTACAAAGACAGTTTCTGTTTGGGTATGTGGTCGTAACATGCAGCACGAAATGTGGCTTTTAGTTCAGGATTACAACGGTAACAATTTTGAACTCTGGATGGGTACTCTTCAGTTCAGCGGCTGGAAACGCATGACAGTTGCTATTCCTCCTTCATTTGATGGAGTTCACGGTATTGTACAGAACAGTGCATACTATGGTGACAAGCCTGGCTTACGCATTCTTGGATTCCGTGTAGACTGTAACCCAATGGAAGCAAAAGGCGCTTACTATATTTACCTTGATGACCTTCGTGCTGTATCTGATGTTTATGACATTCAGAACAGAGATGAAGACGACATGTACGATAACTGGTAATAATTGATTTGAATCTACAAAGCCTGTGGTTTTTACTGCAGGCTTTTTTTTTTGCTTTTTTCAGTTTAGTATTATTTCAGTCTGTAGACAAATGCATTTCCTTTTTTTCCTGTCTGCTCAAATATTCCGGCGCGGCTGTAAACCCATGCCAGCAGGGAAACGTCCATCCTGTGTATTCTTATTTCCTGTTTGACAAAAGCTTCGTATATTTCTGTAACTGTAAACTGTTCCGGTAAATCTTCCGGCAGCAGTTTAAGCCATGATTTTTTGCCGTGAAATAAATGTGTTTCTGATATGCATTCAAGCCGTTTTCCCTGTTTAACCCAGTTTTTGCGGAACCTTCTGCGTCTGTTCTTTGACTGTACTGGTTCTTTCTGCAAAAGGCGTTCTTCTGTTTCCGTAACTTCAAGTATTTCAAGATAAAAGTATCTGTTCAAAAGTACGGGGCATAAAGCGGTAAGTTCTTTTAGAGAAGAGTATATGTCTTTTCTGGAAGGGCTTTTGCGGCGGCTTTTTAGTACTGTTGTTTCCGTGTTTGCAGAGACTGACGGCTGTTCTGTTGCATTTACAAATTCTCCGTAGGAAAGAGCTTCTTCGGCAAGCAGCTTTGAGACTTTTCTGGAGGTGATTTTCTTTTGTCCAGACGGCGTTTTCTTTTTTTCGTAAGTTTCGATGTATTTTACTGTAACAAGCGGGTAGACGACTGTTATTTTCTTCTTCAATGCTATGAGGAACATTATCTTTGGCATTAAGTGACCAAGGCTTCCTGTCTGGATTTCTATTACGTTTCCTTCTTTTGTAATTATGTCACAGATGTATTTTTTTGCTGAAGTTGCGCTTGCTGAGGCAAATGACTTTTCTTTGCAAATATCTACTTCGCTGCGGCTGCCTTCGTTTCTGGCCAGATATATTTCTTTCAGCGTCTTGTGGAGATGTGTTTCGTTCAGCGTGTTTATCATAATTGTTACGGGGTTATTATAGGGCAGTAGGGGAAATAATTCTATGGGGACAGACCCCTCTGTTCGCGGAGAGATGTGTTCCGAGGGGACAGACCCCTCTGTTTGCAGAGAGAAATATATGTTCCGAGGGGACAGACCCCTGTTTTCAAACAAATACCTGGTTTACAGGAAACTGATCAAAAAAAAACCTTAAAACAGCCTAAAATCGCATTTTACTATACAGAATCTCTGTTAAAAATTCTGTCTACTCAAAAAAAAGTGCATTATCGGCAAAAAAATGTGTTGACTTTAGCAAAAAAGTCGTTAAAATAGTCAATAAGTGGGAAATAGTGGGGAAGAGTGGTGGACAGTGGCATGGATTTGCTAATTGGTGAGTATCGCAATACGCTTGACGAAAAGGGAAGAATTCAGTTTCCGTCAAAGCTGCGCACAGTACTTGAACAGAATGAACTCATGGTTACGCAGGGCCTTGACCACTGTCTCATGCTTTTTACCGTTGATGAATGGAAGGAACTGAATCAGAAAATTGTAGGTTCAGCTTCTTTATTTAACGACCAGAAACGTCTTGTCATGCGAAGGTTTATAGCTCCGGCTCAGAAAATCGAATTTGACAAGTCAGGACGCCTTTCTATACCCCAGAGCTTAAGGGAATATGCTTCGTTAAGCGGAGAATGCGTAATTCTAGGTATCAACAAATACATGGAATTATGGAATGCTGAAACTTACAAAGAATATCTTGTAGCTACAGAAAGCTCATTCCAGCAGGCAGCTGAAAGTATGAGCGACATTTTACTGTAATAAAAACAGTAAATATTTGTGGGGGTAAAGAAGTGGAAATTGTCCACACACCGGTGTTGTTGAAAGAGTGTCTCGAATGGCTTTCTCCTGTAGGGGAACCGTTTGAAAATGACGCTTACATGATTGATTCAACATTAGGCGAAGGCGGACATTCATTCAACTTTCTTACTGAATACAACGGTCTGCACATAACTGGACTTGATGCTGATCCTCATATCCAGGCACGTGCACGCGAACGGCTTGCTCCTTTTGGGGAAAGGATGCAGTTTTACAACGGATGGTTCAATGACTTTTATGCAGACTATCCGTCTGACGCAAGAAGACCGGACATTATTTTATTTGATTTAGGTATCAGTGTTTATCACTACGAAAAGAGTGGGAGGGGATTTTCTTTTCGTTATGATGAACAATTAGATATGCGCTTGAACGAAAATGCAGGCGAAAGTGCAGCGGACTTAGTAAATTCGATGGGTGAAGAACAGCTCGCTAACCTTATCTACCTGTATGCAGAAGAAAAATTTTCAAGACGTATTGCATCTGCAATTGTGGAAGCAAGACGTAACGGAAGAATTGTTTCTTCAAAAGCGCTTGCGGACATTATTTACAATGCAGTTCCGGGAAAGTACCGTCACGGACCAATCCATCCGGCTACAAGAACTTTTCAGGCATTGCGCATAGCTGTCAACAGTGAACTCAAACGGCTGCCGAAAGCAATTCACGATGCATTCAACGTGCTTGCTCCAGGTGGAAAGATGGGTGTTATTACATTCCATTCACTGGAAGACAGGATTGTAAAGAATTATTTTCGAAACCTTGGAAAGCAGTGTGTGTGCCCTCCCGAACAACCTGTATGCATTTGCGGCGGAAAACCTTGTGCAGAAGTGTTGACAAGAAAACCTCTTGAGCCTTCAGCAGAAGAAATTGAAATGAATTCTCCGTCAAGAAGTGCAAAGCTCCGCGTAGTAAGAAAGCTGCGTGATGCTGATGAAAAGAGATTGTACGGTGT
This sequence comes from Treponema sp., assembly GCA_045643485.1. Taxonomy (GTDB): domain Bacteria; phylum Spirochaetota; class Spirochaetia; order Treponematales; family Treponemataceae; genus Treponema_D. The sequence continues at coordinate 9,772 of JAZUKU010000122.1, forward strand.
AGAGGCACTTTAATGAACAGAGCAAAAGATATTTTTAAAACTGTTTTATATTGTATTCTCGCGTTACTCATTCCATGTCTTCTTGCAGTAGCAGGAATTCAGGCTCACCGTTACACAGATCTTGAAAACGAAGTAAAGGGTCTTGAAAAGAAACAGACCGAACTCATTGAAGAAAATAAAAAACTGATCAAAGAAATAAGCATTTTATCAAGCGCAGACAGAATCGAAGACATTGCCCAGAATGAACTGGGAATGCGTGAAGCAAAGTCAGAAGAAATTGTCCGTGTAGAAATGAAGGAGAATAAATGACGAACGAAATAAATTCCCTTCTTTCACTTGAAGAAATTCTTGAAGCAGTAAACGGATATTCCCTTCTTGATAAAACAGAATGCTTCTTTACGACTGTAGCAACAGACAGCCGTCAGGTTCAGAAAGATACGCTTTTTGTTCCTCTTATTGGCGAAGTTCAGGACGGTCACAAATACATTGAACCTTCTCTGGAAAAAGGTGCCAGCGTAGTATTTGTTAGAAAAGAAAATTTTGAAAGCGACAGGGAAAAATATTTTGCCTTCGCAGATAAATATACAGATGCAGTTTTTGTTATCGTGGAAAATACACTTGCTGCACTTCAGAAGGCTGCTGGCCGTTATGTAGAAAAATTCCCGTCACTCATTAAGATTGGCGTTACAGGCTCAAGCGGCAAGACTACAACAAAAGAAATTGCCCTTTCAATTCTTTCGCAGAAATATAATGTTGTTGCAAACGAAGGCAACTTCAACAGCGAAACAGGTCTTCCGCTTTCAGTATTTAAAATCCGTAGCGTTCATGAAGCAGGCCTTTTTGAAATGGGCATGAATCGTGTTGATGAGATTAAGGAAATTGCCGGTGTTTTAAAACCAGAATATGCAGTAATAACAAACATTGGAACTGCACACATAGGCATTCTTGGCAGCCGCGAAAATATTGCTAAGGAAAAAGGCAATATCCTTGATTACATTGATGAAAACGGAACTGCAGTAATTCCACAGAACGATGACTTTGCAGAATACCTTGCTTCCCGCGTAAAGGGAAATGTAGTTTATTACGGAAAGGAATCAGAATCTTCTGCAGTAAAATTCATTGAAGACAAAGGCCTTGAGGGAACTTTATTCAGTGTAGGCGGAATTGAATGTACTTTGCCGCTGCCTGGTATCTATAACTTCTACAACGCATGCGGAGCAATTACACTTGCTTCTGTTCTTGGCGTTTCGAATGAACAGATTGTTGAAGGCATTAAGAGCATGAAGACACTGTTCGGCAGAAGCGAAGTCCTTAAGGGAAAGTATACAGTCGTTCAGGACTGCTACAATGCTAACCCAGACTCAATGGAAAAAGCGCTTGAATTTGTTGACAGCGTAAATACAAAACAGAAAAGAATATACGTTCTTGGCGATATGCTCGAACTTGGTTCTGATTCAGAAAAAGCTCATTCTTCAGTAGGAAAAGCTGTTGCAGGCGGTAATGCTGACCTTGTAATTTTTGTCGGCACAGAAATGAAGTATGCATACGATGCTGCTGTAAAAAACAACTGTAAGGCAGAATGTGTTTATTTGGAAGACAAGACTGATGAATCAATTGAAAAGGCTTGTGAAAAAATAAATTCGTTTGCTTCAGAAAAAGATATTGTTCTTGTAAAGGGGTCAAGAGGAATTGGTCTTGAGCGCCTTACAACACTGCTTATGGAACAGGAGGCTGCTGATGAGTAATTATACTTTTTATGCTGACCGTCCTGTAGAAAAATACCGCCGTACAGACAAGGCATTCCTTATATGCACTATTCTCCTGTGGGGAATAGGAATGTTTACGCTTTTTATTACTACTACGAACAGGGTAAAACTGTTTGACAATAAATATTATTTTGTTCAGAGGCAGTTGATTTCTTCTGCAATAGGATTTGCAGGCCTTATTTTCATGAGCCTTATTCCTATGGATAAGCTAAGAAAGCTTCTTCCGTTGATTGTGTTCGGTTCAATTTTATTGTGTCTGCTTACATTTATTCCTGGAATTGGTATAGAGACAAAAGGTGCACGCCGCTGGATAAGGCTTCCGTTCTTTTCTACGTTCCAGCCTTCAGAAGCAGCAAAATTTGCAGTAATTCTTTTCCTTGCGAATCTGTTTGACAAGCAGAATTCAAGTATTGAAGACAATGCAAATATTTCTGAACAGAACAGGGTTTTTCCTGCAATCATAGGCCTTGTTGTTTTTGTACTTCTTATTTTCCTTCAGAAAGATTTTTCTACCGGAATGTTCATCTTCATTTCCGGAATATTAATGTTCTTCGTAACTGGTGCAAAACTGTCATGGCTTGGACCTTTTGCTGTTCTTGCCATACCGGCTGCAATCCTGATGATTTCGATAGAACCTTACCGAATCAAGCGTGTAGCAGCATTCCTGAGGCCGAATGATTTTGCTCAGACAGAAGGATACCAGCTTTTTGCTTCAAGAAGGGCAATAAGTTCTGGCGGCTTATGGGGCAACGGTTTTGGAAGCGGTTTGTTAAAGATAAACAGCATTCCTGAAGTTCAGACGGACTACATCTTTGCAGGCTGGACAGAAGCTATGGGACTTATTGGTGTAATTGCTTATTTCATACTGCTGCTTGTTTTTGCATGGCGTGCAGTAAAGATTTTTACTTCTACACCGGACAGATTTGCGGCTTACGGTTCTGCTGGCTTTACAATCATGATTGTCGTTCAGTCATTGATTAACTGTGCTGTAGTATGCGGTGCTGTTCCTACAACAGGTATTCCTCTTCCGTTCTTTTCTTCAGGCGGATCTTCAATAATATTTACGCTGTGTATGTGCGGATTTATTCTGAATGCTTCCCACTGTGATTCTCCTGAATTTAATTACGGTAGTGAAAAAAGAAGTAAAAGAAAAGAAAAGATAGATGATCTTAGTGAAATAATGGTGGATTTATGAGTGATGCAGTTTTAGCAAGTCTTGACGGCTATGTATTTCAAGATGAAGAACCTCAGGTAAAGGCAAAGCAGCCTGTTAAAAAAGATAAGAAGGCTGCTGTACTCAAGAAAGTATGCCTTGCCCTGTTTATTCTTATTTTCCTTCAGGCTGTATTGTATATGGTCATAATTCCTTGTCTTGCACCTGCAAAGGTTTACTATCACGGCAATTCTAAAGCTGTTTCAGCTGAAATAACATCAGCATTAAAGTCACTTAATTATAAAACATGGATGCAGTTTAAAAGAAATAAGGCAAAGGCTGCAGTTCTTCAGATACCAGGAATAGAAAATGTTGAAATAAAGAAGCATTTTCCAGACAAAGTAGAATTGTATGTTACAGAAAGAACTCCTGTTGCAAAACTGATCGTAGAAACAGAAACCGGCTCAGTACCTATTCAAATAGATAAAAAAGGTGTATTATTTCCAATTAAGGAATCAGAAGCCTTTACAGACAGCCGTATACCTTTAATTTCAGGTATTACAGTGAATAAAGTACAGAATGACATGCGGATTCCGGAAAAGTATCGTTCTCTTATTGAGGACATCTATAATATTCAGAAGCTTCCGCAAAATTATTTTGCAGCTGTTTCAGAAATACAGGTTGTTCAGAAAGAATATGGAAATTATGAGCTGGTTCTTTACCCGATTAATTCCCGTATAAGGGTTTTAACAGACCGCCTGTTAACTGAAAAGGCCCTTCAGTATATGATGGTTGCCCTGGATATTGTTAATTCCTTTGAACCGGATGTTGCTGAAGTTGATTTGCGTTACGGTTCAGTTACATACCGTAAAGCTTCTGAGTAGGGGGAAATCTTGAGCGAAATAATCGTTGGCCTTGATATAGGAACTTGTTTCATCAAGGTAGTCATTGCAGAATCAGTTGATGACCGCGTAGAAATTATTGGAGTCGCAAAAAAGCCTTCACAGGGTCTTCGTAACGGTGTAATTGTCAACATTGATGCTGCCATGAATTCAATTAAGGAAACGATTGAAGCTGCAGAACAGATGGCAGGTGTTGAAGTAACTTCTGTCTTTACTGCAATCGGTGGTGCTCAGGTAGAAAGCCTTAATTCAAAAGGTCAGATTGGTGTAGATACAACAGGCAAGAGACGTTCCCTCGAAATCAATGAAAATGCCAAGAGACGCGCAATAGAAGCTGCAAAGGCTATTGTAATTCCACTTGATAAGAAATTAATTCATGTAATTCCTCAGGAATATATTATTGACGGACTTACAGGCTATAAGGACCCGATCGGAAGCTTAGGCGTTCGTCTTGAAGTACAGGTTCATATCGTAACTGCATCAATTACTGCTTACTCAAATATCGAACAGTGCATCGGAAGGGCCGGTTATGCACTCGACGGCGTAATAATGCTCAAGACACTCGCAGCTGCAGTTGCTACAGTTCACGAAGACGAAATGGAATTAGGCTCAATCCTTATCGATATGGGCGGCGGTACAACAGATGTTATGGTTTTAAACAAAGGCTCTCCTGTATTTACTGCGTCAATTCCTGTAGGCGGAAATCTTGTAACAAATGACATTGCAATAGTAAAGGGCATCCCGAATGCTGTTGCAGAAAAGATAAAGGTTGAATCGGGCTGCTGCTGGAATACTGGCGTTGAAGAAGAAGAGGAAGTAATTATTCCTGGAATCGGTGGTCAGCCTCCTGAGCTTACTACACGTTACGAATTATGTCAGATTATTCAGCCAAGAATCGAAGAAATCTTCCAGATGGTTAAGAGGGAAGTAGTTCGCCGTGCAAACCTTACAAAGTTAAGCGGAAGTATTGTTCTTACAGGCGGTGGTGCATTACTGCCGGGTGTTGTTGAAGTAGCACAGAATGTATTTGGAACAACAGCAGTAAGAATAGGTGAAAGTGCAGATTACGGTGGAACAGATGCTTCTTACCGTGAAACAGAATATGCTACAGCCGTAGGTCTTGTTGCAGCAAACAAGGATAAGGCTGGAGAAGAAAGGTCCCGTAAGAAATCAAGAAAAGTTGATGAAGACGGAAAGACTAAGAAAACAGGTCTATGGGGGCGATTAAAAAACTCGTTCTTTTAATTATAAATCATTGTAAAGGTTGCATTTACTTTTGGGTGTGGGGATAAACAAAAGTAGTAAATGTGGGGACATTTATTTGCAATCGGGTCGGGAGGAAACATGATTGAATTATCAGTTGTAAACGAAACAGGATCAGCATTATCAGCTGCAAGTCCAACAGTCATTAAGATTATTGGATGCGGTGGCGGTGGCTCAAGTGCAGTTAACCGTATGATAGATGCTTGTGTAGAAAACGTTGAATTTGTTGTTTTAAACACAGATTTGCAGGCATTGAATATATCTCGTGCAGATAAGCGCATTGCCATTGGACAGAAATTAACAGGCGGACTTGGTGCAGGCGGTAATCCTATGACAGGTGAAGCTGCTGCAAAAGAAGACGTCGAACTCATAAAGAATATTGTTGACGGTGCAAATATGGTAATCATTACAGCCGGAATGGGCGGCGGTACTGGAACCGGTTCTGCACCAATCGTTGCAAATATTGCAAGGGAATCTGGTGCGCTGACAATTGCCGTTGTAACAACACCGTTCAGTTTTGAAGGACCGGTACGCATGCGCTATGCAGAAGATGGTCTTGCAAAACTCCGTGAACAGGTAGACAGCCTTATCGTAATTCCTAACGAAAAAATCATGAAGATTGCTGAAAACGACAAGAAGCTCAGTTTTAAGGAAGCATTCCGTCTTGCTGATGAAGTACTCTGTCAGGGCGTACAGGGTATTTCTGACATCATTACAAAAGCCGGTGAAGTTAACATTGACTTTGCTGATGTAAAGACTGTAATGAAGAATCAGGGCAATGCAATTCTTGGCGTAGGACATGCAAGTGGTGAAAACCGCGTACAGGAAGCAGCTCAGCAGGCAATCAATAATCCTATGCTCGAAAACTGTCCAATCGACGGTGCAAAGAATATCCTTATCAACATTACAAGCAGTGAAGATCTTGCAATGGCAGAAGTCAAGAACATCATCGATATCGTAAGCGAAACAGCTTCAAAAGATCACCAGGTATTCTGGGGACAGGTTATTGATCCTGATATGGGAGACGAAATTGCCGTAACAGTAATTGCAACTGGTTTCGTTAACGATGAAGAAGACGAATGTTTTGCAGCAGAAGAAAAGAAAGCAATTGATGAAAACATCATGACATACGATTCATTCCAGAACATCATTACCGGAAAAGCTCCTGTAATTCCGTCAGATTCACTTTCTTCACCTGATGCAATAAGCAGTACATCTACTGCAAATGCAGGACTTTTTGATGACAACTTCAACAAGAATATTGCTGTTCCTCACGAAAATGCACCTGTTGATGAAAACGGAAAACGCGAAGGAAACATATTGAGTTCTTTTGCTGAATCAATGAAACAGACAAGCGGTATTCAGCCTCCACAGGGTTATAATGTTGACAAGTCTGACATCAACCAGCCTTCAATCTGGCGCAACAGACCGCTTTCAAGAACAATAAATCTTTCTGACGACTGATTAAACTTTTAGTATATTCGTACTGTGGAAGATAAAGAAAATAAACCTGCCGGTGAAAGACTTTCCGGTTTTTCCCGACAGCTTCTTGACGGCTTTTATTCAGACCTCATTCTTGTACAAAGAAAAGCTGAACTTACGGCACAGACTTACATATTCAGTGCAGAAGAATTCATGCTTTATCTTGAAACACAAAGCAAGGAACTGCAGTCTGTTACCGTACAGGATTTGCTTTATTATCTTGTCTGGCGAAAGACCAACGGCTGTGCTGAACTGACTGTCGCAAAAGACATAAGTTCGTTAAGGGCATTAGGTTCATATTTAAAGAGAAAAAACATCTGGGCAGAAAATCATGCGCTTGAACTTGACCGACCAAAAGCTGCACGTGCTCTGCCTAAAGTTCTGTCCGTAGATCAGGTTGATTCCCTCCTGTCTGCAATAGATACATCAAAACCGCTTGGAATAAGGGACAGGGCTCTTTTTGAACTGATATACAGCTGCGGTCTGCGTATAAGTGAAGCTTCTGGGCTTCTGATTGCAAACGTTCATTTTGAAGAACAGCTGCTTATTGTACGCGGAAAAGGCGACAAGGAAAGAATAATTCCGTTTGGGGAAGATGCGGATTTCTGGCTTAAGAAGTGGATTTATGAAGTAAGGCCACAGTATACTATGAAAAAACAAGTGGCAGAAGTGTTTGTAAACAATCACGGTGAGCCGCTTTCAAGAAAGGGAATCTGGAAGAATTTTCAGACTCTTGAAGCAAAGAGCGGTGTAAATGCAAAGGTTCATACATTGCGTCATTCCTTTGCAACACATCTGCTTTCAGGCGGTGCAGACTTAAGGACAGTCCAGGAACTTCTTGGACATTCTGATTTAGCTACAACGCAGATTTATACACATGTTGATGACGAAGAACTTCGTGATTACCATAAGGAATATTTCAGGGGACATTCAGCAAAAACCGAGGAGTAAATTATGAGCAAAGAAAAAACAAATTACGGATTCAGAAAAATAATTTCCATACTGACACTTGCAGCAATGACAGCAGCTGTTTTTGTTTCATGTACCCCAAGCTATAAGACTGTAAAAAGAATGCAGCGCATGGAAGAAAACGTAGGCAATCCTACAACAAAGGAAGAATACGAAGAAGCAATCAAGAAATACGAAAAGCGTGCACTCGACCTTTCTACAGCAGAAGCCCAGACAGGCATCTGGTACAAGATACTCGGTACCCGTTACCTTGATCAGCGCATGTACGGAAGGGCTCTTGAATGTTTCCAGAAAGCAATAGCATTTTATCCTGACAACGCAAACCTTTTTTATTACGTGGGCGTATGTGCAGGCTATATGGCAAACGCATCACTTGATTTTGATGCATCAGGAAGCAATCCAAAAAAACTGAATTACCTTAAGCTTTCTGAAGAAGGCTATGTCCGTGCTCTTGAACTTGATCCAAAATATTACAGGGCAATGTACGGAATTTCGGTACTTTATCTGTTTGAAACAAATGAACCTGAAAAAGCAATTCCTCATATGGAACGCTTCCTGCAGACTCAGACAAAAGACATTGACGGTATGTTCCTTCTGGCACGTGCATACTATATGAATTACGAGTTTGAAAAAGCTGTAAACCTCTATGACAGGATAATTCAGCTTAATCCTAATGCAGAAAAAGTAACTGAAGCTCAGAACAATAAGAAAATTGTACTTGACGCTTTACAAGCCCAGTAAGTAACTTTTAGGGTAAATGGATGAAATTACCCTAGCAATTGCCCAGTTGACATTCCTCACACTCAAAGAAAAGCTTGTTTTGCGCAAAAATATTGACAGTTTGGATAAACTTGCGTTATTGTCTATTGAAGATATTTCTTCTATAGTAAGGCGTGCAGTAAAGCCGGATTTCTGGAACGGACAGGAAACTGCCCGTCTCTCACGTCAGGCAGCCTTGGTTATGCAGAAAACAGGCATAAAAGGCGTATTATTTGAAGAAGAAAAGTACCCAGCTCTGTTAAGGGAGACTTTTTTTCCGCCGTATGCCTTATTTTACAGGGGAAACATCGATGTTCTTGAAAAACAGTGCATTTCTGTTGTAGGAACACGGAAAATAACAAGGGAAGGTGCGGAAGCTGCATTGTCTTTTGCAAAAGATGCAGCCTCTGACGGACGTACTGTAATAAGCGGCCTTGCTTTTGGAACAGATACTTTTGCCCATAAGGGTGCAGTTGAATATGCTATGGAAAAAAATGTCCAGGGCACAACGGCAGCTGTTATTCCATGCGGAATTGATACAGTCGTTCCTTATGCAAACAAATCGCTCGCTTCAAGAATCCTTAAGACAGGCGGCTGTATTTTAAGCGAATACATTCCTGGTACAGGAGCGGAACCGTGGCGTTTTGTCCAGCGTAACAGGATTATTGCGGCACTTTCTCCTGCAACTGTAGTAATTCAGGCTCCTCCGGGTAGCGGTGCGCTTATTACTGCGGACTTTGCACTTGAATACAACAGGGACCTGCTTTTTCATTCGGCCTGTTTGAGTGAAAATGCAAAAACAGTTGATAAAGCTGTTTCAAAAAAACTTTCAGCTCCGGGAGTAAAAGGGGCAAAGGTTAAACTTGAAAGAAACACGGAACGTTTTCTTGAAGAAGGCGCTCCTGTAATAAATAATTATGCTGATTACGTACTTTATGCACAGAATGCACCGGGTACGGTAAGAAGCAAAAATGAAATACAGCCTGAATTATTTTAGCAGGCTGCGGTAGGGGTATTTTTATGGCTGAAAATTCTGCTGAAACAGAAAAAAAAGCAACTAAGGCAAAGACAGTAAAAAAGACTGCAACAAAAGCCAAAAAAACAAAAAAATCAGCAAAGAAAACACTGGTAATCGTAGAATCTCCGGCAAAGGCAAAGACAATCGAGCATTATCTGGGAACAGGTTACACAGTAAAGGCTTCAATGGGACACCTTATTGACCTCCCGAAAAGCCGTATTGCAATCGACATAGAAAATAATTTTGAACCGGAATACATTACGGTCCGCGGAAGGGCAAAGCTCTTAAAGGAACTTCAGAAAGACGCAAAGAATTCAGATTCAGTACTGCTCGCATCCGATAACGACCGCGAAGGAGAAGCAATTGCCTGGCACTTGAACAGGGCTCTTGCAGAAAAGACTGACGCTAAGATAGAGCGTATTGTTTTCAATGAAATTACACCTGTAGCAATCAAGGAAGCTGTAAAGGCTCCACGCGAAATAGATGAAGCTAAAGTAGATGCACAGAAAGCACGCCGTGTACTGGACAGACTTGTAGGCTATAACTTAAGTCCGCTCCTCTGGAAAAAAGTAAAGAACGGCTTAAGCGCAGGACGCGTTCAGTCTGTAGCATTGCGCCTTATCTGCGAAAGGGAAGATGAAGTAGAAAACTTCATTCCTGAAGAATACTGGACACTCGATGCAGATTTCGTTAAGGGAAAGACAAAGTTTACGGCACAGCTTGTTCAGTACAAGAACAATAAGCCTGAACTTAAAAGCGAAAATGAAGTAAATAAAATCATTTCTGAAATTCAGAACAGCGACTGTATCGTAACGGACGTTAAGCAGACAGAAAAAACTGTACGCCCAAAGCCTCCGTTCACTACATCAAAACTTCAGCAGGCATCTGCAAACCGCCTGGGCTATACTTCAAGAAAAACAATGCAGATAGCTCAGCAGCTTTACGAAGGTATTCAGATTGGCTCAACTCGTGTCGGTCTCATTACATACATGCGTACTGACTCTGTACGTATTTCACAGACAGCAATTGATGACGTTCGTGACTGGATCGGCAAGAACTATCCTGAAGATCTTCCTGCAGAAAAAATCGATTATGCTGTAGGAAAGGGGGCACAGGATGCTCATGAAGGTATCCGTCCTACATACGTTAAATATACACCTGACAGCGTAAAGGAATACCTTACAAGAGACCAGCTCCGCCTTTACTCAATCATCTGGGAAAGATTCGTTTCTTCACAGATGAACAATGCAAAGACTGTAACTACAAGCGTAGACATTACTGCTGGAGATGCTGTATTCCGTGTAAGCGCTTCAAAAATTTCGTCAAAAGGCTTCTATCACGTAATAAAGACATTGTCTTCAAAAGAAGAAGTAACAGGAAACCTTCCTTCACTTAAGAAAGACGAAAAACTTGCAAGCGAAAAATTCTATCCTGAACAGCACTTTACACAGGGTCCTGCAAGATATACAGACGCTTCAATGGTTAAGACACTTGAAGAAAAAGGAATTGGCCGTCCTTCAACATACGCACCAATCATTTCAGTTCTTCTTGACCGCTACTACATTACAAGAAGCAACAAGCAGCTTGTACCGACACTTCTTGGCAAAATGATCTGCAAAATCCTCGTAGAATCATTCCCTGAAGTAATAAACGAACACTTTACTGCAGAAGTAGAAAATCAGCTCGATACGGTAGAACAGGGTACTCTTGTCTGGAACAGCATGATAGGCGACTTCTTCAAACCGTTTAAGGAACGCGTAGACGAAGTAATGGAAACACAGGAAAGCTTCAAGGGCTCCCTCGATGAAATGACAGACAAAATCTGCGACAAGTGCGGTAAGCCTCTTGTTAAGAAACTTGGCCGCTTCGGTTACTTCCTTGCATGTTCAGGCTTCCCGGAGTGTCACAATACAAAGAGCATACCTCTTGCAAAATGTCCTCGTCCAAACTGCAACGGTGAAATTGTTGCAAGAAAGACAAAGGGCAGGGGCAAGGAATTCTACGGTTGTACAAATTATCCTACATGCGACTTTATTACACACTTCAAGCCTGTAGACGTTTCATGTCCAAAGTGCGGCTGGTTCATGGTTGAAAAATTCGACAAGAAAAACGGAAACTATAAATCATGCATCAATCCTGACTGCGACTACCTGCATTCAGCAGACGAAGGCATTGAAGCCGAAGCAGCAGGCGCTTTTGCAGAAGCAAACGAAGCTGACAAGGCTGCAAAGAAATAATTTGTAAAACGGGTGGGTAATGTCGGAAAAGAAAACTGAATCTGTAAAACCGCAGACTCTCTCTGACTGCATAACAGAATATCTCCTCTACTTGAAAACAGTACGGGGCTTTTCTGACAATACGATTACCGGTTACGCAGATGATTTAAAGCATCTTACTCTTATTCTTTCTCCTGAAAAACTTACGGAAGAAGTTACGTATGAAGATCTTCTTTCGTGCATAGGTTCACTTTCAAAACGCAAATATTCTGCTGCTTCAATAAACAGATTCATTGCTGCCGTACGCGGATTATTTGCCTATTGCAAGAAATTTCAGTATATTTCAAAAAATACAGCACTTGAGCTAAAGACGGTAAAGCTCCCAAAGCATCTTCCAAGATTCATGACTGATTCCGAAGTAGATGAACTTTGCGCAATGCCTGACAAAAAAGACTTGCTGTGGGCCGCTCGTGATAAAGCTGTATTCGAAATGTTTTATTCTTCGGGCTGCCGTGTAAGTGAACTCGCTTCGCTGACATTCAGCAGTTTTGCTTCGGGATATAAAAGTGCAATCGTTACCGGTAAGGGACGAAAGGACAGGCGCGTATATTTTGAAGACGATGCAGTAAATGCATTGAAGGAATACCTTGCGGAAAGAAAGGCAAGATTTCCTTCTCGTGAACCAAAAGAAGCCGGCGGTATACAGAATATATTCCTTAACCAGCAGGGCACGGCTTTGACTGACCGCGGAATAAAATACATTGTTTCCGTATACAGCGGTGCTGAAGGAACAAACAGGCATATGTCGCCGCATGCATTTAGGCATACGTTTGCAACATCAATGCTTTCGGAAGGAGCAGACGTGCGTGTTGTCCAGGAACTGCTTGGCCATTCGTCAATCAGTACGACACAGCGGTATACGCATATTTCTACAGAACGTCTGAAAGAAGTATATAAACAGGCACATCCTCATTCGGGTGCAAAAGATTAATTTATTCAAAATGCCTTCACGGTATTTTAAAGGAGATAAAAAATGGAACAGCATGAAAAAATCCGCAGTACAACAGTAATTGCCGTAAAGCGAAACGGAAAAGTAGCAATGGCTGGAGACGGTCAGGTAACAATGGGCAATACTATAATGAAAGGCAATGCCAGAAAGGTACGCCGTATATTTGACGGAAAGGTTTTGACAGGATTCGCAGGCGCTACAGCAGACGCATTTACATTATTCGATAAGTTTGAACTCAAGCTCAAGGAATTCAACGGAGACTTAACACGCTCTGCAGTAGAACTTGCAAAGCTCTGGAGAACAGACCGCGCAATGAGCAAACTCGATGCACTCCTTCTTGTTGCAGATAAGGACAAGATTCTTTTGATAAGCGGAAGTGGCGACGTAATTGAACCTGAAAACGACATTCTTGCAATAGGTTCAGGCGGTAACTACGCATACGCAGCTGCCCTTGCATACATGGAAACAAGCGACCTTTCAGCAAAGGAAATTGCAGAAAAATCTCTTGCAATAGCAGGAAACATCTGTATCTACACAAATAATCACGTAATTTCAGAGGAATTATAATGGACGCATTGACAGTTGATAAAGAAACAGCAGAAAACATTCTTGAACAGAGCCTTACACCTTCACAGATTGTAGAACGCCTGGACAATTACATTATAGGCCAGAACAAGGCTAAGCGTTTTGTAGCAGTAGCACTCCGCAACCGTTCGCGTAGAATAATGCTGCCTGAAGAAATACGCGATGAAGTTGCTCCAAAAAACATTCTCATGATCGGACCTACAGGCGTCGGTAAAACAGAAATTGCACGCCGTCTTGCAAAACTGTGCAAGGCTCCTTTCATTAAAGTAGAAGCAACAAAATATACTGAAGTTGGTTACGTTGGCCGTGACGTAGAAAGCATGGTACGCGATCTTATGGCAGTAGGCATTCATGACGTTAAGGAAGAAATGCAGGAAGAACTCAAGGAAAAATGCAAGCCTGAAGTTGAAGAATCACTCCTTGATTTACTGCTGCCGGGAAGTTCTTCAAAAAAGCCTGAAAAAGCTCCGTCTAAACCAAAGGGAAACATTCAGGTACTCGGAGACATATTCGGACCGTCAAGCCCAATTCAGGGTAACGTAATCCAGATAACAACAGACCTCGAAAAGAAAATCAATCCGGACGGAACAACATCATTCTCTTTTGCAGACCAGAACGAACCTGAACCGCCAAAAGAAGAATCAAAGGAAATACCAGCTGAAGAAAAGGAACGCATGGCTTCAACACGCGAAAAATTCCGTACAATGCTTCGTGAAGGAAAGCTCGAAGACCGTGAAGTTGAAGTAACAGTAACAAATACAAACCAGGGCGGAATAGGAATGCTTGCCGGCGGTAACATGGACGATATTGCAGAAGGTTTGAACAGCCTGCAGCAGATGTTCAACGGCAACAGCGGACCAAAAAGAAGAAAGGTAACGGTAAAGGAAGCACGCAAAATCCTTACCGAAGAAATTCTTGACCGCATGGTAGACAAGGATAAGGTTTGCGACGAAGCAAAAAAGCGCGTAGAGCAGAGCGGAATCATCTTTATTGATGAAATCGATAAGATTGCAGTACACGGAGGAGAAAGCCGCGGTCAGGACGTAAGCCGTGAAGGCGTACAGCGTGACATTCTCCCAATTGTAGAAGGCAGTAACGTAAATACAAAGTGGGGCGTAATCAACACAACACACATCCTGTTCATTGGAGCAGGAGCATTTTCCGTTGCAGCACCAAGCGACCTTATTCCTGAACTGCAGGGCCGTTTCCCGTTACGCGTAGAACTTGAATCCCTTAACAAGGATGACTTCAAGCGCATCCTTACGGAACCAAAAAATGCACTCGTAAAGCAGTACGAAGCATTGCTTTCAACAGAA
>JAZUKU010000123.1:0-2519 GCA_045643485.1 Treponema sp.
CCCGGAGCAATACAGTTTACGCGAACACCGCGGCTGCCAGTTTCCTTAGCAAGACTTTTACTGAATGCAATAAGTCCGCCTTTACTTGCAGCATAATTTACCTGACCCGCACCGCCATGAAGCCCAACAATTGAACTCATGTTGATTATTGAGCCTTTCTTCTTACGGATCATGTCGCCCGAAATTATCTGGCACGTCAAAAAAACTGCAGTAAGGTTAACCGCAAGAACTTTGTCCCAGTCATCTTTTTTCATGTGAAAGCTCAGCGTGTCGCGTGTAATGCCTGCGTTGTTTACAAGAACATCAAATCCTTGTGATTCAACAAGCGCATTTTTTACTGCAGCAGTAAGTTCTTCTGCGCAAGAAGCGTCTGCACAGAATTCGTGGAATGACGTTTTGTTCTGCAATGCAATTTCTTCAAGCTGACTTTTTGCTTCTGACGGATGACTGCACATTCCCCAGACTTCCGCACCGTTACGCAGGAAAGTTTCCGCGATAGTCCTTCCTATACCGCGGGAGCTTCCTGTTACTAAAACTTTTTTACCTTCCAAAAGCATTTTTAATTCTCCTTCCCCTGATTTATATAATTACGTCAGCAGAATTAACTGGCGTACACAAAATGTCTCCGCTGTACTCGCAGTCTTTCCACAAACCGGTAAGCACTTTGCCAGGCCCTGTCTCAAGAAGCTGCCACTTGTGCAGACTGTCGCCGGTAATTGTTGCGCCAAGAATATTTTCTTCGTCAGTCCACAGAACTGGATTTGTTAAATGAAGCACTGCATTTTTTTTGGCTTCTTCGCCAGACAGCACCTGCGTTCCCGTAACATTGCTGAACAACGGAATGCGCGGATCAGCAAACGGAATTTTTTCTACAACCTTTGCAAATTCATCTGCAGCCTTCTGCATAAGCGGTGAATGGAACGGACCTGCTACAGCAAGACGCACAACTCTTCGGGCGCCGGCTTTTTTGCATTCATCTTCAACTTGCGCAAGTGCTTCAAAAGTTCCGCTTACAACAGTCTGTTTTGCAGAATTCATGTTTGCAGCATAAGCATCCGGAATTGCTGAACAAATACGCTTTACTTCATCAGGCAAAAGTCCAAGAACAGCACACATTCCCGGAACATGACCTTCGTTAGCCAGAGCAATTTCTTCACACACAGACTGCATTATGTTTCCGCGTGCCATAACGAGGCGGATTGTCTCTTCAAAAGAAAGTACGCTCGAAACAAAAAGCGCCGGATATTCGCCAAGACTGAATCCCATTGCAGCAGAAGGCATAATGCCCTTTTCCGAAAGAAACGTTGTAACCGCAATCGATGCAACAGTAATTGCAAGCTGACTGTTATCGCTCCTGTTAAGGACAGCCTGTTCCGTATTCCACAAAAGCGCCCTTAAATCAGTGCCGGTAATGTCACATGCTGAATCAAGCATTTTTCTTACAAGATGACTTTGTTCCGCAATATCTTTAATCATTCCCGGAACCTGTGCTCCCTGTCCCGGAAACAGAAAGGCGTATTTCTTACACATTCTGTTCTTTTGCCCTCACTTTTACTATATTGACATATTTTGTCATTTTGTCATTCTAATGTCAAGCAAATTCTTTTTCTTGTTTTTTTCCGTGAGTTCAGTTCATTTTACTTTTCCAGACAAAAAAAAGGCCTCTGACTCCCCACCATGAGCCAGAGGCATATACCCACCCGAAAACTAATTCAGGTCAAATAAACTGTTTTGCAAACCGCCCGCAGCATCAGTTACTGCAAGCGGTATTTGTTAACCGCAGCAATTTCAGTTACCGCAAGCCGTATCTATCAAACCTTAGCAAGAGCGCGGTCAATGTCAGCAATAATGTCGTTAACATTTTCCAGACCGCAGCTGAAGCGAACCATACCGCCGTCAATTCCGGCTGCAACAAGCTGTTCGTCTGTAAGCTGACGGTGCGTAGCAGAAGCAGGATGTAAAACACAAGTACGAATGTCAGCAACATGAACTTCGTCTGAAGCAAGCTTAAGATTATCCATAAAGCGGATTGCAGCTTTTCTTCCGCCCTTGATGCTGATTGAAATTACGCCGCAAGTTCCAAGAGGAAGATATTTCTTGGCAAGCTTATGATACTTGTCACCAGGAAGACCAGGATAGCTTACCGAAAGAACCTTCTTTGATTCCTTAAAATGTTTTGCTACAGCAAGAGCATTTGCACAATACTGCTTCATGCGAACAGGAAGTGTTTCAAGACCAAGATTTAAATAGAAAGCAGACTGAGCAGCCGGATAGCAGCCGAAGTCTCTCATCAACTGCATGCGTGCCTTGATGATGTAAGCTGCTTTTCCGCATTCCTTTGTATAACACAATCCGTGATAGCTTTCGTCAGGTTCAAACATATCAGCAAACTTACCGGTAGCCTTGTAAACCTTTTCCCAGTTAAAGTTACCGCTGTCTACAATAACACCGCCACCCTGTACAGCATGACCGTCCATATATTTTGTTGTTGAATGAACTACAATATCAGCACCCCATTC
>JAZUKU010000124.1:0-6843 GCA_045643485.1 Treponema sp.
CGTCTTTGCAGACACCAGCTGTATCTGCCCAGGAATTTGCTTCAAAACTTTCTCCACGACAGAAACGTCTTCTTGAACGCCTCTCGTTCGACTTAACTGATGACCAGAAGAAAGTAATTCTCGAAATGAACGAAGACATAGAGCGCAGTGCAGAAGAATACAATCTTTTAAAAAACACGCCCCAAAAATTAACGCGCACACCATTTTCAATGCAGCGCCTTCTACAGGGAGACGTTGGCAGCGGTAAGACATTAGTCTGTTTCTTTGTGTGCTTAAGGATTATTGATTACGGCGGACAGTGTGCGCTTATGGCACCAACGGAACTTCTTGCGCGACAGCATGCGGAAAATGCTGCTTCCTTACTGGAACCGCTTGAAGTTAAAGTTGCATTCCTTACGGGAAACGTAAAGGCTAAGGGAAGGGGACCTCTTCTTGAAGCATTGCGCAACGGTTCTGTAAATATTGTAATTGGAACACATGCGCTTTTTTCTACAAACGTAATATATAAGAATTTACAGCTTGCAGTCATCGATGAACAGCACCGCTTTGGTGTAACACAACGCGAATCAATTGTTGCAAAGGGACGCTTTTCTAACGGACAGTATGCACATTCGCCTGATTTGCTTATGATGAGCGCAACTCCAATTCCGCAGAGCCTTGCACTTACAGTATTCGGTGACCTTGACGTTTCTTCAATACATACAATGCCTTGCGGACGTAAGCCTATACAGACATATCTTTCCGTTCAGGGACACGAATCAAATGTTTACGAAGCTGTACGCAAAGAGCTTAAGGTTGGACACCAGGCGTATTTTGTTTACCCGCTTATCGAAGAAGGTGAGTCTTCCGGCGAAGAATATGAGGGTATGGCAAACATCTCCAGTCCGCAGAACAGTAATTCTTTGCAGAACAGTGTTTTCATACAGAACAGCCGTTCAGCAGAAGATTCCAGAAAAAGTGCAGAAGGAATGTTTGAATTCCTTAGTACAAAAGTTTTTCCTGAATACAAATGCGGTCTTGTTCACGGAAAAATCGATGACGAAAATCAGAATGAAATATTAAGTAAGTTCCAGAAAAACGAAATACAGATACTGGTAGCAACAACAGTAGTTGAAGTAGGCGTAGATGTTTCAAACGCAACATGCATGGTAATAGAGAACGCAGATAGATTCGGTCTTGCACAGCTTCATCAGCTTCGCGGTCGCGTAGGTCGTTCTTCTCTTCAGTCATACTGTTTCCTTGTGTACGGAAAAAACATTACCGAAACAGGCATTGCTCGAATGAAGGCATTACGTCAGAATACAGACGGCTTTGTAATTGCAGAAGAAGATTTAAAACTCCGCGGACCTGGTGAAATCTTGGGAACAGCACAGTCTGGTTACCTTACACTTGGCCTTGCAGATCCTGTCCGTGACAAAGACATTCTCATGCAGGCAAGATACGACGCATTCAGCGAACTCAATAAAGGCGCATTGTGTTAAGAATTGCTATAAGTGTAACTCCAACGTCTCCAAATACAGCAATCCACATGTCAGTAATACCGCATGCACTTAATGCCATTATTGCAATTTTTACTGCAAGTGAAAAAATAATGTTCTGCTTAACAATACGCATTGTCTTTTTGGAAAGCTTTACTGCATCTGCTATACGCGAAGGCTTGTCATCCATAATCACAACATCAGCTGCTTCTATTGCGGCATCGCTTCCAAGAGCACCCATTGCTATTCCAACATCAGCTCTTGTAATTACAGGTGCGTCATTTATTCCGTCTCCTGCAAACACAAGCGTTTCTTTTTCAGGGTTCATTCCGCTAAGCAGTGTTTCAACCTGTGTAAGCTTGTCGCCCGGTAAAAGTTCACTGAATACGCTGTCGATTTTTAAGATGCGTCCTGCTTTTTCTGCTGCACTTTCTGAATCTCCGGTAAGCAGAACAGTTTTTTTGACTCCATTCTTTTTAAGAAGTGCAACTGCTTCTGCTGAATCAGGCTTTACTTCATCACTTATGATTATGTGTCCAGCATAGATTCCGTCTATTGCAATATGAACTATTGTTCCTGAGTCATCCTGAGCGCATTCCGTTAAGCCTTTAACATTCTGCTCTTCCATAAGGTGAATGCTTCCGGCAAGAATTGTCTTTCCTTCAAATACTGTCTTTATTCCCTTACCGCTTATTTCTTCAAAAGATTCGTTCTTAACTGTGTCGCATTTTTCACAGTGATGTGCATTTTTTAACGAAAGTGAAATAGGGTGTGTTGAATAATATTCTGCGTGTGTAGCTGCTGCAAGGATATCTTCTTTTGGAAATTTTTCTTCATCTGCAGAATGAATTGCGGTTACGCTGAATACGCCTTTTGTCAAAGTGCCTGTCTTGTCAAAAACAACTGTTGAAGCTTTGGAAAGCTTTTCCAGATAAGAAGCGCCTTTAATCAAAATGCCTTTTCTTGAAGCGTGACCTATTCCTGCAAAAAAGCTGAGCGGTACTGAAATTACTAATGCACATGGACACGAAACTACAAGGAACATAAGCGCCCTGTAAATCCATACATTGAATGTCTGGCCTGGAACAAAAAGCGGCGGCAGTAAGGCAACAAGCAGTGCAAGACCACAAACGGCCGGAGTATATATTCTTGAAAAGCGAGTAATGAACTGTTCTGACTTTGACTTTTTTTCCTGTGCGTTCTGAACAAGCTCAAGTATTCTGCTTGCGGCACTTTCTGCATAAAGTTTTGTTGTCTTTATCTGAATTACGCCAGATGTATTTATGAAACCGCTTAAAACTTCGCTGCCTTCATTTATTTCCTTTGGTAAAGATTCGCCTGTAAGTGCAGATGTGTCTGCAAAAGAAGTTCCCTGTACGACAATTCCGTCCAATGCAATGCGTTCGCCTGGCTTTACGATGATTGTTTCTCCAGCAGTAATTTCTTCCGGGGAAACAACAAGTTCTTTTCCGTCACGAAGAACAGTTGCCTTGTCAGGACGGATATTCATAAGTTCTTCGATTGAATCTTTGGACTTGTCAACAGCCTTGTCTTCAAGATATTCGCCCAGCTGAAATAAAAACATTACGGTTACAGCTTCTGCAGTTTCTCCAAGAACAAGCGCTCCTACAGAAGCAACTGCCATCAGGAATTCTTCGTCAAAAACGTTTCCCTTGAATATGTTTTCCAAAGCTTCCTTTATTACCGGAAGACCGCAGATTATGAATGCAAAAAAGTAAAATGCAAGGAATGCACCGCGTACATAAGTTTCTGTTAAGCCGAATTTTTCAAAGATAAATCCGCCTGAATGAAAAGCCGGAACTTTTTCAATAACAATTCCTGCAGCAAGTAAAAGTGCAGAACCAATAAGTTTGTAAATGGAAAGTTCTTCTTCGTCATGTTTGTTAGTACTGTGTTCGTGACTGTTATGTGTATGAGCCATAATTTTCTCCGTTTATGAATAAGTTCATTTTTATTCGCTAAGGTGTTCTGCTCCAATGCTCAGAATTACCTTTACATGATCATCAGCAAGAGAGTAGAGTATTGATTTTCCATCACGCCTGTTCTTTACAAGACCGCTTGTCTTAAGAAGACGAAGCTGCTGGCTTATTGCAGGTTGTGTCATTTCAAGCTCTTCTGATATCTGCGTTACATTCATTTCTTTTTCGAGAAGCGAATAAAGTATCTTTATGCGTGTAGAATCACCGAATATCTTGAAAAGTTCTGCCAGATTACTTAAAAGCTTTTCGTCTGCAATTCTTTTTCTTGAAGCCATGATACCTCCGTTTATCAGTAAATATCTGTCTGCTGATGGTTTTAGAATGAATATATAAACATATAAGCATATAATAATATAAAAGTCAATGTGTTTTCTATAATCGTATTAAAAAAGTAAATATAGAATTAGAGGAAAATTATTATACAAGGTAATTGTCTAAATAAGAGAAATTGTTTCGGCAAATGTTTTTATTGAGGAAACAAAGCCTGTTACGCCATTTCCAAATCCATACTCGGCCCATACAAACGGAACCCCTGCTTTACGGCATTCGTCACTGTCGCCCTGTGTGTCGCCAATGTACACCGGTTTTTCAATAGAGTTGCGGTCAACAAGAAGCTTAAGGTTGTCTGCCTTGCCGTGTCCTGTATTTCCAAAGCATTCAAAATCCTTAATGAAAGAAGTCATACCGGTTTTTTTGAGCATTAATTCAATATAGCCTGACTGGCAGTTGCTTACTATATAAAACGGAATCTTCTGACTGAGCGATTTTATTGTTTCGTAAACGCCTTCGTACATTATGTTTCTGGTATTTGCTTCGACTTCGATGTGTTCTTCGATGCAGCATTTCTTTAAAAGTTCAGCCCTTTCTTTATCAGGAAGCTGTGGAAACAGATTCTTTCCGATTACATCCATTGTCTTGCCGAACTGAGTCTTCAATATGTCTGCTGTTACGGGCGCAACCGGAACGCTTGTGTCTGCAAAAGCCCTGTTCCATGCTGTTGCTACAAGCTCCGTTGTGTTCCAGATTGTGCCGTCTACGTCAAGAATGATTCCAGTGTAATTCATTTTGTCAAAGCCGCCGAATAACTGCAGTTAATGATTACAGACTGATTCTGAACGGGACTACAGGAAGAATGTTTTTCTTATCGTACATGCTCGGGCTCTTTGGAGAGTCTGTCCAGTTGTAGCGTACTTCCTTGATCTTATAGTTAAGGCGCATCTGTTCTTCAGGCATCATTAAAATAAGGTTTTTGTGAGCAGCAGCCTTTATCATAAGCTGAACCGTAACGTCAGGCTTGTTCTTTTTACAGAGGACTCCGCTTATTACAGGCATGTTTCCGCTGTCAAAAGTAATTTCCCTGCTGAACTCAACAATTGCGCCGTCTGCAGTAGCCTTAATTCCTGTTGCGTACGGAGAGCTTTCAATCTTTCTTCCGTAAGCAAGGCGTTCTGCCTCAAGGGCTGCGCGTGTGCCGACTGTTTCCTTGTCTTCAGGGTGAAGGTCATTCCAGTCACCGCAGTCAATTGTTACTGCAAGACCGCAGTTTTTGTTTTTCATTGACGCATTGAATTGAGCTTCACGTGTCAAAGGCCATTCGCAGTAGTCAGGAATATCGTTTCTTTCGCCAAAGTTAGGGAGCTGTATTATGATGAACGGAGCATTCTTTTCTGCAGCGTATGTAAACTTACTGCGCCACAGCTGAATCATCTGTCCCAGCTGCTTTTCGTAATTTGGATTTCCCTGAACATCAGATTCTCCCTGGTACCAGAGGAAGCCGCGGACAGCCATCTGGAAGCAAGGAGCAAGCATATTGTTGTACAAAGCAGTAGGCTGCCATTCAGGGAAGAAGTTGCCCGGAGTATTTTCTACAGAACATCCTTCCTTCATTTTCCAGGTGCCTTTAAGGTCAAGGTAGAATGCATCTTCACCAAGTGTTTCGCCGTTTTTTGTACCGATGTAGTTTCCCGGGAAAATCGGTTTGACATTTACATTGTCTGTAAAAATACAGTAAGGCTTTTCGCTTTCAAATTTAAGAAGTGACCATGCGTGAATGGCTCGTACTGTAATTTCGTTTTCACCTTCATGCAGCAGGGAAGCAGATATTTCGTAACGGCGCGGCGGGTATTCGTAAGGTGTAAAGCCAACCTGTGTTCCGTTTACAAAAGTCGTATCGGAATGAACGATTGTTCCAAGCCATAAGTGTATTTTGTTTTTCTTCAGGATTTCGATGTCTTTTGCAGAAAGCGTAAATGTCTTTTTAAGCCATACTGCTCCAGCCTGTTCATAATTCTTTGTAAATGGAACTTCAATATTTTTCCAGCCGCCAAGTTTTACAGCTTCAGCAGATTCCCATTTCTGAGAAATGCCAAGGTCAGCAGAAGCACATTTTGCAAGCCATTCGTTGTTCTTCTGTTCAAAGAGCTTTTTCTTTTCTTCTACTGCAGCCGGATCAAGGCATTCGTCAAGGCGTTTTGCGTAATCTGGCCATTTGCGTGCAGTTTTTGCGTCTATCCACGAAGCAAGGGGTGAGCCTCCCTGACTTGCGTTTATTATTCCTACAGGTACCTTAAGGTCGGAATAAAGCTTTTTTGCAAAGAAGTATGAAGTTCCGGAAATTGCCGGAAGTGTTTCAGGACCAACTGCATTCCATACAGCCGGAGGGCAGTTCTTTTTTTCACCGTCAAATGAATATGTGATAGGTACAGTGTATACCCTTATGTTTTCGTTAACAGGAGCCGTCATGTCTTTTGGGAAAGAATATGCAAGCCTTTCCATAGGAAGCTGCATGTTTGACTGACCGGAGCAGAGCCATACTTCGCCAAAATAAATGTCCTTAAGCTTAAGCTCTTCACCAGTAGAGCATTTTATGTCCATTTCATAAGGACCGCCGGCTGTTTCCGGAGCAAGTTTTACGTTCCAGAAGCCTCTTTTGTCAGATTTAGTTCCGTATGTTTTTCCGCGGAATTTAAGTTCAATTCTTTCTGCAGGATTGCAGATGCCTGAAATGCAGTTAGTTGTGTTCTGCTGGAGAACCATGCCGCTCATGAAAAGAGAGTTTAACGATAATCGTGTTTCCATAACTGATATGTTAGCACATTAGTGGAATTAAAATAAGCAGTTTATTCAGTTTTTGAGCGTTTTAAGTGTTTTTATGTTGAAAATTCTGCCGTTACTGTATAGAATAATATATTGTTTTTGGATGTAGAATCTAAAAAATGGAGGATATTAATATCATGGAACAGAAAAGAGAAACTTTAGGCAGCCGCTTGGGCTTCCTTCTTCTTTCAGCCGGATGTGCAATCGGTCTGGGTAACGTATGGCGTTTCCCTTACATTACAGGAAAATACGGTGGAGCAGCATTTGTT
>JAZUKU010000125.1:0-14247 GCA_045643485.1 Treponema sp.
AAAAAAGGACTTCCATGCTCACCTGACACAGAAGTCCTTGTATTACAAAGAATTGCTAAAAATTACTTGTTTTTGTTAACAATGCGTGTTTCGTACTTGCCTGTAGCAATGTCAATGTAGCGTACGAAAAGCGATACTTTGTTGTCTTCGTTGAGGTTTTCCCAAACAAGGTTTGTAAATTCGTCGATGTTTCCCTTGATGTCAACAAGTGTAGGTTCACCTTCGAAGCTTGGAAGAGGATTTCCGTCACCCATGTATGTGTGGATGAAGCGACCCTTTCCTTCCTTAGGATTTTCGTAAGCAAATGTATAGCGGTTGCAGCATTCAGGATCGCCTTCTGCACTCTTTAAGATTGAAAGTGCAAAGTTGTACTTGCCGTTTTCTACATGCATGACACCTGAAATGCGAGGAGTAAAGTTTGGTGCGTCCGGTTCGAATTCACGGCTGCGGAGTGACTGTTCGAAAGTCATCTGCTTGTCCATTCCGTCAAAGATTGTGTCTGTCTGGTCACCGTTTGTTACGATTGTCTTGTTTCCAAGAACACGTACCGGTGCGTAAATGATGAGGCTCGGGTCCTTCATTTTAGATGGATCAAATGCCTGTGTACGGATACCTTCTCCGTCTTCAACAAAAACTCTGTTGCGGCTGTTTTCGCTTCTTCCCATGATGAAATATGCTGTTACTGCATACTTTCCGTCTTCTGATTTTCCGATAACGATTCCACGGCCCGGATAACTTGTTCCTGCCAGTTCCTTTGCAAGTGACTGAACGTTCATTGCTTACTCCTGTTATTTGATATGTGTGCATGATAGCATATTGCAATTTTTTTGGAAAGAAGACCTGTTTTTGGTAACAGTCTTTTTTTTGCCTTTTATGCTGAAATTCAGTAGATTATCAGTAGAAGGAAACAGGAGGCAAATATGGCTGACATTGTTGAATATATTTCGTGGAGAGGAGACCTTTCCCTAAAGCAGTTTCCGCTTAATGAAGTTGATTCGCTCATTCTGTGCCAGATAAGTTACTGTAATTTTGACGGACTTCTTGATTCATCTTTTACAAAAAAAGGAATTACGCTTCGCGAGCTTGGCTTCAAGTTTGCAAATTCTCCTGATTCTGAAATGCGCATGGATTACGGTGCAATGATTAATCCGCTTACGAACAATCTTCTTCAGGCTGCTTCTGAAAGCAAACGTTTTGGTGACATTCATGTGTGCGGTTACGTAAATATTGTTGATACGCAGAAGGACGAACAGTTTTCTGCAATGACTTTCTGTCTTCCTGACAATTCTATTTTTGTTGCTTACCGCGGCACTGACGACACGATTGTGGGCTGGCAGGAAGATTTTGACCTTGGCTGGAAAGACAAAGTTCCGGCTCAGGTAGATGCTGCAGATTATCTTGAAAAGGCAGCTTCTTCGCTCAAGGGAAAAATATATACCGGCGGTCACTCCAAGGGTGCTAACCTTGTACTTTATGCTGCTGCAAACGCAAGTGATAAGGTCAAGAAAAGAATCGTGCGTGTTTTTGCAAACGACGGTCCGGGTTTTAAAAAAGAATTTTTTGAAAGTTCAGAATATCTTGAAATACGCAGCAGGGTTTCTTCCTACAAGCCGCAGCTTTCTGTTGTAGGAATGCTTTTTGACTGTGACGAAAACTATGTGTGCGTAGAATGTGACGGAAAGGGACTTCATCAGCATGATCCGTTCAACTGGCATGTTCAGGCAACGTCTTTTGTAGAAACTGACCAGGATGAAGAAAGCAGGCTTATAAGCAAGGCTGTAAACGGCTGGTTCAATGAGCTTAACCTTGAGCAGAAACGGCTTTTTGTTGAAACAGTTTTCGGTGTTCTTGAAGACAGTGATACTTCTACTAATTCTGATCTTCTTGCAAACTGGAAGGTTACTGTTCCTAAGATGATAAAGGCCATGCAGAATCTTGATGATGCTACACGTGATGCCGTAAGCAAGTCTCTTCAGCTTTTATTCAAGAGCGGTTTTGATACTGTAAGGGATTCCGTTAAGGATAAGATTGTTTCTAAATTTGATGAAATGATTTCCGGTTTTGCAAAGGAATAATCAATCTATTGCAATTGCACCAACTGCTTCTGCTGGAAGTGTTCCGTTCTTTTCATTACATTCCCTGCATGTTCCCCAGAAGTTTATGTGGAATTTTTCCATAGTAAAGCCTGTTGGTA
The DNA here is from genome assembly GCA_045643485.1 of Treponema sp. GTDB lineage: Bacteria > Spirochaetota > Spirochaetia > Treponematales > Treponemataceae > Treponema_D. Next base: position 2,195 of record JAZUKU010000125.1, read on the forward strand.
TAAGGCTTTGCTTTGCGTTGTTGAAATCAGAAAGTACTTTTGTATCGAGAAGATCGTATATGTAACCGCAGCAGTTGCATTTGAAGTGAGCATGCATTGCTGTGTTTGCATCATAGCGTGTCTTGTCTTCTTCGATTTCAATTATTTTGAGAAGGCCTTTTTCTGAAAGCAGGTGGACTGTGTTGTAGACTGTTGCCATAGACAGGGTCGGATAATCTTCCTTGAGTGCTTCGTATGCATTTTCTGCTGTAGGATGAATTCTGTTTTCGTAGAAATATTTGTATACGGCTACCCTCTGAACTGATGGCCTTATGTTTTTTGAGTCGAGGATTTCTACGTAATCTCTGTTTTCCATTCTGGCTCCTGTCTGTAAAGAACACTGCGGTTTGATAAAAACGCCGCGGTTTTGAAAAACACGCCGCGGTTTTGAAAAAAACGCCGTGAACTCTCCTCCCGAAAGAGTCCACGGTTATATGCTCAACCTTGATGGTTATTAATTGAAATATCTTTTGAGTAAGCCTTTGAAGCCTGCTCCGTGTCTTGCTTCGTCCTTGCACATTTCGTGTACTGTGTCATGGATTGCATCGTAGCCTAATTCATTTGCTTTCTTTGCGAGCATTAATTTTCCTTCACATGCACCTGCTTCTGCATCTGCACGCATTTCTACGTTTTTCTTTGTTGAATCTGTGAGGACTTCTCCCAGAAGTTCTGCAAATTTTGCTGCGTGTTCAGCTTCTTCAAATGCATAGCGCTTGAATGCTTCTGCTACTTCTGGATAGCCTTCCCTGTCTGCCTGGCGTGACATTGCGAGATACATGCCTACTTCGCTGCATTCGCCGTTGAAGTTATCCCTTAAGCCCTGTACTACTTCTGGATCAAGGCCTTTTGCAATTCCTACTTTATGTTCGTCAGCAAATCCTGCATCTGCCTGCTTTTCGTTGAATGCATTTTTTGCATGACACTGCGGGCATTCTTCAGGTGGAACGTCGCCTGTGTGTACATAACCGCATACTTTGCATACCCATTTCTTCATATTGATTCCTCCTGTACGGTATTTACCCTAAATTGAATGAAAACTCATCAGACTGTTCTAATTTCATTCATTATTAATACCTTATAATTTTAGTTTAATTATATTTATATTATAATATTATTTTTAGTATTTTGTCAACTTTTTATTTCTTTTATTTATATCTTTTTTCTTTTTTTGTAATTATTATTGTTTTATATTTATTTCATCTATATTGACCAAAAAATCAAATATTTGCATAAACACCAGTGGAAACCATGTAGTTGAAAAGAAAATCCATTTAACCCAAAGATTTTTTCCACCGAAACTAAAAGAGAAGAACCATAAATAATGAAGAGGAAAATATGAAGAACATTAAAACATTGACATTTCTCATAATAAGCGCAGTAGTAATGCAAAGCTGTATTTCCCTGCCCTTCACGGAACCTCCTGAAGAAAAGAAACAGACAGTTCAGGAACTCATTCTTGACGGACAGATAGAAGAAGCAAAGAAAATCTTCCTTTCAATGCCTGATCAGAATGAACAGGACGAAAAAGGAAACTCTGTCCTGCACGCAGCCGCCGCCGCAGGAAACAGTGACCTTATAATCTATTTCCTCACAAAAGAAGTAGATTACAAATTAATGAATAAAGACGGAGATATGGCAATTCATGTAGCCATTGCAAAAGGAAATTACGGTGCAGCAAAAACACTTGCCGAAATCGACAATATGATTTTCCTTCGTAACAGAAAAGACAAGAATGCCGTCGACATGATCAACGACTTTAATTCAAAAGACTGGTACGACACACTCATTACAGATAAAACCGCTTCCAAAAAAGATGAAAACGGAAGGACAATGGTACATTATTTTGTAAGCAAAAGAAATGAAAACGCAATCAACAAGTGCATTGAAAAAGGAATACCTCTTTCAGAAGAAGACATCGACGGTAAAACACCGCTCATGCTTGCATACGAAGACGCTGTTAACGAAAAAAGCATAAATATAGCAGCTTCACTCATCATGGCAAGATGTGAACCGGTAAGAGGCATCTACAGTTACTTTGAAGATGCCGTAAGGACAAGAAACGTTTCCCTTCGCTTTGATGACAATCAGACACCTCTTCACATAGCAGCTGTACAGGGTCAGACCGGAATCATAAAGTATCTTCTTGCAAACGGAGCATCTACAAAGGTTCAGGACAACACAGGAACAACACCTCTTCACGAAGCAGTACGTTACGGTCATCTTGATGTAGTCCAGCTTCTTCTTGAACACGGTGCAAATGTCAATGCAACTGACAGTCTTGGAAAAACTCCTCTTCTTCTCATAATTCCAAAAGAAAACCAGAATGAAATATACAATGAACTTTTAAACAAACGTGCAGATGCAACAGCAAAGGATTTATACGGTGATACTGCACTCCATATTGCGACAATGTGCAACGCAGACATTTCTGTGTTACAGAAGCTTTACGATTCAGGTGCTGATGTTAACGAAAGAAACAAGTCAGGCGTAACACCACTTTCACTTGCAATAGAATACGGTCTTGTTGACCACATGCAGTTCTATGCTTCAAAAGGCGCAGATATTAACGCAGAAGACAACACAAATTCAACACCTCTTACAAAAGCCTTTGCACAGGATATAAATGTACTCAAAACACTTGTAAATACTTCAAACATTGCTTCCCGTGATTCAAAAGGCAACACTGCACTTCATCTTGCAATCAAATCAAACATCAATCTTGATTACATACGCTACCTTATCGAATGCGGCGCTGACATTGATGCGCGTAACAGTGACGGCGAAAGCGTACTCTATCTTGCTGTACAGAACAACAATAAGGCTGTAGGAGAAATACTTATCAGCCGTGGTGCAAATGTTTATGCAACAAACAACGCAAGCTTCTCTCCTTTAAGACTTGCACTTACTAACGGCGGAGAAACTCAGGACTGGGTATTATGCTCAACTGTAATTGAAGGCGATGACGGTAACGGAAACACGCCTCTTCATTTTGCAGCAGAATGGAAGCTTGATGATTCAATCTCATACATCATAATGAAAGGCGGACAGCTTAACAAAAAGAATGCAAACGGCGAAACACCTTTGTATAATGCTGTAAAGGCAGACAGTCCTTCAACAATAAGGCTTCTCATCGAAAAAGGTGCAGATCCTGATTCACATGACCTTCTTGGAAACACACCTCTTCATTATGCAGTAAGATGGAAGTCATTAAAGGCAGCAACGGAACTTCTTGCAAACGGTTCTTCTGTCAATGCAAAAAACACTTCCGGCAAAACACCGTTAAGTGATGCAGCACGTTCCGGAGATCTTTCAATGGTTGCCCTTTTAGTAACAAAAGGTGCTGACATAAACGCAAGTGACAGTACTGGAAAAACAATCCTTACAGATGCAATTCAGTCAGAATATGCAGACATGGTAAAGCTTATCCTCAGTTATGGTGCTTCAATCAACATCCAGGATATGTACGGAAGAAACTCTTATCACGAAGCAGTAGAAATCGGAGACTTGAAGATTATTGAATTACTGCGTGACAAGGGTGGAAATCCTTTAAGCCGTGATTCATTTGGTAAAACTCCATTCTCACTCAGTATGAGCAAGGGAATTGAAGTAATAAATGCACTTCTTGCAAACGACATGTATTTGACTGACAGTGACGGAAACAATCCGCTTCATGCTGCAGTTTCAGCTCATGCCAGTGTAGAAGTTCTTGAAATGATAATTGCAAAAGGCTATCCACTTGACCAGCGTAACGGACAGAGCCTTACTCCACTCGAACTTGCAATCCAGATGCAGCAGACAGGACTTGCAATTGCCCTTATTCAAAGCGGAGCAGATCCATTTGTTACAGACAATAACGGAGAATGTTCACTTACACTCGCTTTCAATTCAGCAAACGAAGAACTTCTCAACGCAATCGTCAATAATTCTGCAAATGCAACTGACCTGCAGGGAGACTCTATTCTTCACTACGCAGCAAGAAATGCAGATGCAAAGACTGTACAGTTCCTTCTTGACAAGGGTCTCGACAGAAGCAGACGCAATAATGCCGGTGAAACTCCTTACGACGTAGCAAAGAGATGGAAGAGAAACGATATAGCTAATTTACTGCTTTAGAAATTAATTTTTGATTTCTTCAAGAAGAGCAAGCATCTTCTTAAATGCGGAATTGTCTTTCTTCATTTCACGTGAACCGCGTGTAATGTTACAGAGGGACATTCCGTATTTTTTTGCAATTTCGCGCTGTGTAGTACCGGCTGCGAGTTCCTTTACAAGAGCCCATCTGTTTGCGAAATCCTTTAATTCAGCAGGTGTAAACAGACAGCCAAAGTAATCATAAATCAGCTGTTCGTCATCAACCTTTGCAAGAAGCATACAGATTTCCCTGATAGATTCCTGTTTTTTTTCGTTGCTCTGTAAATCGTTGGATTTTTCTTCTGATGTTAAATTCTGTTCGTCCATAAAAACCTATTCTCCCTTCGATAAAGAAATTACTACTTTTTACAGTAACATTTTACTTTGAATTTTGTGAAAAGTAAAGTTATAATATTTTCTAAGGGGATAACAATGGAAGACCGCATATCAGTTATTAAAGCAGAACACATTTCAAAATCATTTTCTCTTGAAACAGGCTTCTTTGCAAAAAAAGATGCACAGGTTTATGCAGTCAATGATGTTTCATTTGAAATAAAGCGTGGAGAAATTTACGGACTTGTCGGTGAAAGCGGATGCGGCAAGACTACGACAGCAAGACTTCTTGTGCGCATGTACGGCCTTAATTCCGGAAAAATAATTTATACTGATAAAGACGGCATTGAACATTCAGTAAACGACTATTCAAAAAAGGAACTTAAGCTTTACCGCGAAAAAATAAAGTATATCTTCCAGGATCCTGCACGCTCACTTAATCCAAGAATGACTGTTTTTTCAATCCTTACTGCAGGACTCAGGTATTCAAAGAAATGGCCGGGTAAGGAAGAAGCAAGGAAAATTGCTGCAGAAATACTTGAACTTACAGGCCTTGAAGCAAAGGATCTTGACCGTAGGCCTAATGAATTTTCCGGCGGTCAGAGGCAGCGCATTTCGATAGCACGAGCATTGATTATGAAACCTGAAGTTATTTTCTGTGACGAAGTTGTTTCAGCACTTGATGTTTCAATTCAGGGACAAATACTTAACCTTCTTCAGGAATTAAAGCAGAAGCTTGACCTTTCAATGCTTTTCATTGCGCATGACCTTAAGGTTTCAAGCTGGTTCTGTGACAGGATTGGCGTTATGTACAGAGGAGTTCTTGTTGAAGAAGGAGATGCAAAAACTTTGTACAGGGACTGCGTTCATCCTTACACAAAGCTTCTGTTTGAAGGAAGCAGGACTTCACGGAATACGTCCAATCTTGAAGTAAAGACAATGCTTGAAAAAGAAAGCGGCTGCCCTTACGCACACCGCTGTCCTTTTGCTGAAGAAAAATGCCGCACTTCCCTGCCGCCATTCATTCAGCTGAATGACGGTCATAAAGTACGATGTTACAGAAGTGCAAACTGTGAAGAATAAAGCTTGTAGTATTCTCCCTGCTTTGCCATAAGTTCGTAATGTGCACCAGCTTCAATAATCTTTCCGTGGTCAACATAGAATATTGTTCCGCAGTTCTTGATTGTAGAAAGACGGTGCGCGATTATGAATGAAGTCCTTCCCTTAAGAAGCTTGTTCAATCCCCTCTGCAGAAGAAGTTCTGTTTCCGTATCGATTGAAGATGTTGCTTCGTCGAGGATTAAGATTTTTGGATCAGCAAGCAAAGCCCTTGCGAATGAAATAAGCTGACGCTGGCCTGCGCTTAACCTTGTACCGCGTTCGTTAACTTCTGTGTCATATCCGTTTTCCATCTGCATTATGAAGTCATGAGCGCATACTGTTTTTGCTGCAGCAATTACCTGTTCGTCAGTAGCTTCCATATTTCCGTAGCGGATGTTGTCCATGATTGTGCCTTTGAAAATAAAGCTGTCCTGCATCATGACACCCATCTGCGTACGAAGAGATTTTATTGTGCTCTTCATTATGTCGTTTCCGTCAACAAGTATCTGTCCGGAATCAGGATTGTAGAAACGGCTCAACAGGTTAACGAGTGTAGACTTACCGGCACCAGTCGGGCCAACGATTGCTATTGATTCACCCGGCTGGATCGTAAAGTTTATGTCCTTTAATACAGGCACACCTTCGTCATAGCTGAAAGTTACGTTCTTGTATTCAACTTTGCCAACTATTGGAGGAAGAGGAACTGCACCTTCTGTATCTTTTACAGTTACAGGAGTATCGATTGTTTCGAAAATGCGTTCAACATAAGAAACTGCAGTAAGCAGAGAGTTGATGAAGTTTGCAAGAGTTGTAATAGGGTTCCAGAAGTGGCTTATGTAGGCACCGAATGCTATAAGAGTACCTACAGTTACGGAACTGTCTCCCTTAACAATCCAGTAAACTCCAAGTCCGTAAACTGCTACAAGTGATGCTGTAGAAATTATCTGTACGAAAGGTCCCATTAAGAATGAAACGATTACAGCCTTCATCCAGGCCTTGCGGTAAGAAGACGAAAGGTTGTTGAAGATCTTAAGGTTTTCCTTTTCGCGTACAAATGACTGCGTTACGCGTATGCCGTTTATGCTTTCTGAAATATATGCATTAAGGTTTGACAGCTTGTTGCTCTGTGCACGCCATGCCTTTCTCTGCTGCTTTTTCAAAATGAATACATATGCAACAAAGACTGGGAGTCCAGCAAGTACTACAAGCGTAAGCCTTACGTTTATCTTGAACATGAATATTATGATGAAGATAAGCGAACACAAATCAGTTACAGTATTAATCAAACCGTTGCTCAATACATCAGAAAGATTGTTTACGTAATTTACAACACGTACCTGAATCTTACCGTGAGGTCTTGAATCAAAGAAACTGAACGGAAGTTCCTGTATGTGTTCAAACAAATCAGTCCTTAAGTCATGAACGATACTTTGACCGACATTTGTCATGAGCTTGATTTTTACTTTCATTGCAACTGCAGTAAAAATTGAAATTGCAAGCGTAACAATTGCTATCTGAATAATTCCCTGGAAATTCTTTGCAGGAATAAGCTTGTCCATTACTATCTTAAGGAAATACGGGTGAAGCATTCCAAGAAAGCTTGTTACAAGCATAAGTGCCATCATGAAAATCATTATCTTTACATGAGGCTTTACGTATTTTCCTAAACGCAGAAGCTGCTTGAAGTCGTATGTATCTTCGTAAGTTTCGTCTATGTCGTATTTATTTCTTGCCATATCAGTTGCCCTCTGCTTCATTTACGGTGCTGTTCATGAAATCGCCGTACTGGTGGTGGAAAACAGATGCGTAATATCCGTTCTTTGCAACAAGTTCATCGTGTGTTCCTGTTTCAATGATTCTGCCTTCATTCATTACAATGATATTGTCGCAGTCTTTTACAGAAGAGATTCTGTATGCAATTATCAGCAGTGTTCTGTCTGCAGTTACTGACTTAAGTGACTGCTGGATTTGTGTTTCTGTTTCCATATCAACAGCACTTGTTGTGTCATCGAGTATGATTATTGCCGGATCTTTTAAAATTGCCCTTGCTAATGAAATACGCTGTTTCTGACCGCCGGAAAGTCCCATTCCGCGTTCACCGACTATTGTATCGTAACCGTCTTCCATTTCGCGGATAAAGCCGTCTGCATCTGCAATTTTTGCTGCCTTTTCTACTTTTTCAAAAGGACATTCAGGGTCGCCGTAAGCAATGTTTCCTTCAATCGTGTCGCTGAACAGGAATACGTCCTGCATAGCCATGCCTATGTTATCGCGGAGGTTGTGAAGGTCATACTCGCGTACATCAGTTCCGTCTACCTTGATTGAACCGTCAGTTACGTCGTAGAACCGGCACAGAAGATTCATTATCGTTGTCTTACCGCTGCCTGTGTTTCCTATGATGCCCAGGCTCTTTCCGTTTGCAACCTTGAACGTAATGTCCTTAAGGATATTTTCGCCGTCAGTAGAATAATTAACGTGGTCGAATTCAATTTCACCTTTCATATTCTGCTTTACTACAGGATGTTCAGGAAGCTTTACAACTGGTTCTGCCTTATATGTTGCATAAATCTTGTCGATTGAAGCATTGAACCTCATTGCATCGTTGATGAGCCAGCCCATCATTCTTAAAGGTCCTGTAAGCATCCAGAGGTAACCGTTTACAGTTACGAAATCACCGAATGTCATTTCGCCTTTTATTACAAGCCAGCCACCGTAAATCATAAGGATTACGTTGATTACTGTTGCAAGGAATTCAAAAATCGGAACGAACTTCTGCCATACTTTTGAAGCATCAATTTCACTCTGACGGTAAGCTTCGTTTTCCTTTTCAAAGCGGTTCATTTCAAAACGCTCTTTTGCAAAAGCACGCACTACCCTGTTTGCAGCAATGTTTTCCTGAACGTATGCGTTGAGGCTTGAGAAACACTGCCTTACCTTACCGAATGCAGGACGTACAGCTTTCATCTGAAGGTAAACTGTGAGCGCACTGAACGGAAGGACTACTACAAGCATCAATGCAAGCTTTACGTTAACGGTAAAAATCATTACGAGAGCCGAAACGAGCCAGATTATGTTTCTGTAGATATTGTAGATTACATAGGCAACGAAATGCCTTACTGCATCCATATCACCAGTCTGACGTGACATTAAGTCACCGGTACGGTTTTTGTTGTAGAATGTAAAGTCTTCATTAAGGAGCTTTCTGTAAACTTCAAAGCGCATGTCGTAAAGCACACCCTGGGATGCGGTTTCGAAACACATCAATGCAAGATACTGAAATATTTCCCTGAATAAACAAACTCCGACAAGAACTGCCAGACACTTTCCAAGATATTCATACTTTCCGCCGACGATTACGTTATCAACAAGGAAGCCTGAAACTTTTGGATTAATTACAGCCATTACTGAAACGACTGTAATGATAAGAAGACCGACAATCATCCTCAGCCAGTACTTCTTTAAAAATTTGTTAAACCATTTAAAAGGGGTCATGATTTTTTCATTATAGCAGTCAAAATTTTTAATTCAATCGGGTATTGTATAAATGAAAAAAAATTAGAGGAATGTACGAAATATCTTTGATTTTATACGATATTGATTGTAAACGAGGAATTTATTTGGTGTTTTTTAAAATTTAACTTTTTCCGCAGAAAATTACATCATTCTGAAACAGTTTTTCCAGCCTGATTTGCAGCATTCTTCTTTTGTAAATGAACATCTTGGAGCAAACGGACAGCCTGGTTCCGGTGTTACTGGATCAGTTACCCTTCCAGGTATTGAGAAAAGCTTTCCCTTTGTGTAATGAGTGCCGAATTCAGGAGATGCTGAAAGAAGTGCCTGTGTATACGGATTTTTTGCTGATGAAGAAATTTCTTCTGCAGTTCCGCATTCCATTACTATTCCGCCGTACATTACGAGTATTCTGTCGCTTATTTCGGAAACAAGGTTTATGTTGTGGCTTATGAAAATAATTGACAGTCCGCGCTTCTCTTTAAGTTCAAGAAGAAGAGTTACTATCTGTGCCTGAATTGTTACGTCGAGTGCAGTTGTAGGTTCGTCAGCAATAAGGAGTTCACAGTTCTGTGCAAGTGCCAGTGCTATGCAGATTCTCTGGAGCTGTCCTCCTGAAAACTGATGTGGAAAGTTTGCAAGACGTTCCTTTGGATTAGGCAGACCTGTTTCGGTCAGGAGTTCTACTGCACGTTTTTCTGCTTCTTCTTTTGTTATTTCAGGATTTTCGTTGCGCAGTGTTTCAAGGAAGACTGAGCCTATGTTCTGAAGAGGGTCGAATGAACGTCCCGGTTCCTGGAAAATCAAGCCTATCTTTTTACCGCGGATATTTCTTAATTCATTTTTATCCAGCTCAAGAAGATTACTGTTCTGGAAAATTATTTTTCCTGAGACTTTTGCGTTTGATGGAAGAAGGCACGGAATTGCTGTTGTTGTTACTGATTTTCCGCTGCCGCTTTCACCTACTATGCCTAGGATTTCGCCTTTCTGCATCTGGAAAGAGACGCCTCTTACTGCGTGGACATTTACTGTATTGCTTCCGCGGAGGATTTCGAAGTCTACCGTTACGTTTTCGAGCTTTAGGAAAACATCTTCTTTTTCTGCGGAATTATCATCCGTTTCTGCAGAATGAGTCATTGTGCTTTCAGCAGACTGTTCATTTGCTGCCTTGAGCTGCTGCGGCTTTTCAGATTGATTCTGTTCTGCGGAAGTATTTTTCTTTTTTATTTTGAACCAGTCTTTCCAGTTAACGTAAACGGCATGGTACGGGTCGTAGTAATCCCTTAACGCATCGCCAAGGAAGTTGAATGCAAGCGTTACGATAAGCAAAAGCCATACCGGATAAAGAAGCCACGGGAATGCCTTTAAATTTGACAGTGTAGAAATATCCCTGTTGATAAGCGAACCCCAGCTTACAGCCGGATCACTTATACCTAAGCCAAGGTAACTCAATGTTGTTTCGCTCATTATGAAGCCAGGAACTGCAAGTGTCGTGCTTACAATCAGCAGTGAAGCAATCTGCGGTATTATGTGACGGAAAATTATTACTGTTGACGGAACGCCTTCTATGTCTGCGTCCTGAACAAATTCTTCACGCTTAACGGCATGAACTATTCCGCGTATTGTCCTTGCGCTTCCAGGCCACCCTACAAGCGAAAGAATAAGTGTAATTACCATGTATGACTGTCCTGAATCCATGCTTGAATTCAGAAGTGAACGCAGGAATAAAATAAGATACAGTCCCGGAATGAGCATGAAGAATTCAGAAAAGCGCATTATCGTCCAGTCTGCAGCTCCACCGTAAAAGCCTGCTATTCCGCCAAGAAGAATTGACAGTACAAGCGAAATGAATGAAGCAACAAAACCTATTGTAAGAGAAATGCGGCTACCGTATACGATTCTTGAAAACAGATCGCGCCCCAGGTTATCGGCACCAAGCAGGAATACCGGATAAGAATTGTCTTCTGAGCCGAACAGATGAATGTCTGACTCGAACAGTCCGAGCACTTTGTATTTATCGCCGTGTGTAAAGAATTTAATCTTGTGGTTAATGCCCTTAACTTTTGCGTATTTCCATGTAATCTGCTTTATTACGCGGTATTCCCTTACGACAAATCCTTTTGAAGAAAGTTCTACGTTTGCCGGATGAAATGTTTCGCTTTCGAAAGAATGTGTTGCTGTATAAGGTGCAAAGAATTCAGCAAAAATCATTACGAAATACAGGATGCATATTACGATGAATGAGATGAATGCAACTGGTCTTGTCTTTAAGTATCTGAAAAAGTTCTTCATCACTCACCTTCCTTTCCGTAGCGGATTCTCGGGTCAACTATTGCAAGAAGAATGTCGCTTATTACCATGCCCGCAAGTACAAGTGCCGAAATGAACATGCTGTTTGCAAGAACGAGGTTGATGTCCTGCTGCATTACTGCTTCGTACATTAGCCTTCCGATTCCCGGGTAAGCAAAGATGATTTCAAGTACAAGGGAGCCGCTGAAAAGTGATGCGAGAAGATTTGCGCTTCCCGTTATGTATGGATTGAGTGTGTTCCTGAATGCGTGATTGAGATATACACGCTTTTCTGAAATGCCTCTTGAGCGTATTGCCAGAATATAAGGCATGCCCATCTGATCAAGCATTGTTGCCCTTATCATGCGCATTGTTGAACCTACTCCGCCTAAGAATGAAGCAAGCAGCGGTATGAAAATATGGTGCATATAACTGAATGTAAATTTCAACGGTGCTCCACTGAACGGAAAGTCAGGATATGCAGTTACAGGAAACCATCCCGTTACAGAAGCAAAAAGCTGCAGTAAAATCAAGAGCAGTATTCCCGGAAAGGCGTGGAAGAACAGTGCAAAGAATGTTGCCGCTACATCGAGTTTTGTTCCTGCCTTGCTTGAAAAATATACTCCAAGGAAAAAAGAAAATGCAGTTAT
>JAZUKU010000126.1:0-2582 GCA_045643485.1 Treponema sp.
TTTATGTTCCTGTAGAACTCAAGGAATTCCGGAATATGAATTTGGTTTCCTTCAGTAGAGTCATAAATTACAAGAAGAATTTCGTCACTTTCTTCGTGCATCCAGACATTCAGTAATTTGGCAGTCCAGTAATCAAACTCAATGAACAGATGACGCATTCCGTTTGCGTAACAATTTTCCCACTGTTCTTCTTCAAACTTCATTGTTGCAGGAGAACCGTGTGCTTCTCCCAATAAATAAATGCGTGTATCTGTTTTTTTCTGAACTGAAGCACAACCGCTAAGCAGAATGGCGGTGAACAATGCTAAAGCGGTCTGCAGAAAATGCTTTCTGTTCTTCATAAAGTCTTCTTCCTTTCTGTCTGTTTTCGATTTATTATACTGATTTCCTGAAGTTATTTGAATTGTTTTGTACCCGATATGACCCTATAAATACTGCCAAGTTTTTGTCCTACATCTGGCAACAGCAGTTTTCTATACTGTGGCCATACAGTGTGAATGAGGTTCACACATAGGAGGTTCGGTATGAAAAACATTTTTGGAAGAATCATTACAACAGCAATTATGGCTTGCGCTTTAATCTTTACAGGCTGTAATAATTTAACGGATTACGACGGAAGTGAAGCTGAAGGAAACAACGCCAGATTTCTTCGCGGATGGGAAGAATTCAATCAGGACGAAATAATTGAAGCACAGCTGGCTGAACAACCTGGTGCCGGTGCACAGGAAAATGCACAGCAGAATGGACAGCAGGATGCTAATGCCAAAGGTTTCCAGATGCCTTACGTTATTATTTTTGACGGTGCCCTTACAAAGATTTCACAGATTGGTGCAAAGAAAATAACTGCCGGTATGGAAAGCGATGCAGGAGTAGCATTCATTGAGTTCAGTGAAAACATATTGAGCGGTGCATTAAGATTTGCAGACGGTTTTCTTGATCACTATACATTTGGCGTATACAAAGCTATCTCAACAGTTTTGTTCCCTGAAAAAGCAACACCTAATCCACAGATTGAAAAACTGCAGCAGAGCGTAGACAAGATTCAGGATTCAGTAGATGAAATCAAGGTTCAGCTTTCAAACCTCAGCGATGACTTGAAATATGAATTTGACGGTCAGAAAGTTTCAAACCGCATTCAGGAAATTGAACGCAAGAAAACTGCTTTTGAAAAAATGTTCAACTACCTTAAGTACTGCAACGAAGACAAGAACGAAATTGACCTTATGGCTTACTACGAGCTTAAGAATTATGCAATCGAAGCATTCGGTTCAGTAGACAAAATGCGCCAGGCAATCCAGAACTTCTACACTGATTACTACAAAGGCAATACAGTTGCAACAAGAACTTACGGGGAATCATACCGCCTTATTGGTGAAGAATTATTCCCATGGAGATACCAGACAGCAGACTTTATGGAAACATTGATTGGACAGGAACTTGATTGCGCAACAAAATTATTCCTGGTTGCAGGACTCATGCTTGATCCAAATGACAACGAAAACCTTCTGTACGACATGATGATTCAGGAAACAATGAAAAACAGTGTTGATTCAGAACGTCTTGAAAAGCTCGTTAAGATGGACGCATCTGCAGGAGAAAATGAAGATGAAGCAGTAATGAACGAAATAAGGGACATCCTTGGAAAATACTGGGGTACATCAGAAGAACGCACTGATGCACAGAGAATCCGCTGGGAACTTTTCCAGAGGGAACGCAATGTTGCAACAGACGCATGGGACAACCTTGCAAATGCCTTCCAGGAATATGAACAGACAATCGAAGCAATTCAGATTCCATTGGATAACGAAAACGAAATTACATGCAACATAAGGGGCGTAAGATGTACATTCAGCAGAACAATCAATCAGTTCAACTATTCTGACCTTCTTTCAAAACTTGCTGAATGTTCTGTAAATGAAAAGACAGAAGCAAACTGGCTCAAGCTTTTCAAAACAGGCTGCCTTCCTTCTGAAAAAACAAACGGTTACGTAAGAATGCTTACTGCAGACGATTATGCAAAGATACTGGACTACTACAAAAAGAACAACCTTACAGTAACAGACAGCGCACTTTGCAACATCTTTACAAAAGAAGGTGAACTCAAAGGCCGCTGCAAAAAAGAAGGAGGAAACTGTCAGGAAGCAACACTATTCAACATCTTCCGTTACGATGCAGGCTTTGACTTCCAGACAACAGAAGAAAAAAATGCAAAGTTTGCATGTCTTAACACAAAGGAAAAGATGGGCTTCATTGTAGAAAACGAACGTACTGACTTAGGTATGGAAGGACCATGGTGGGATTTACAATGGTGCTTCGTAAAAACATTCGACGGCTTACATTTCTGGAATGTAAAAGTTCCATGTGTAAAGGCAAACCAGACAACACTTTTAACTGCAAACGAACTTCTTCTTGAAGACATGGCAGCACGCAAGGGAGAAAAAGAAAAGATAAGCAGAATCAATTACTACAGCGACAGCAAAGTTTCTAAAACAAAGTACTTGATTCCTAATATCATAACAGCCTTATAAAATCGAAAATGATTTTACCGGAGATGAATACAGCTCGTCTCCGGTTTTCTTTTT
>JAZUKU010000127.1:0-4548 GCA_045643485.1 Treponema sp.
TCCTACACGGATTGCCTTCTGAACGCCGTAAAACTGGAACAGTTCGTTGACATAAATCGAAAGTGACGGCTGTCCCATGCCTGTTCCCTGAACTGAAACACGCTTTCCCTTATATGTGCCTGTAAATCCGTACATTCCGCGTACTTCATTGTAGCATTCAGCGTTTTCAAGAAAATTTTCTGCTATGAATTTTGCGCGCAACGGATCTCCGGGAAGCAATACTGCTTCTGCAATTGCGCCTTCTTTTGCGTTAATGTGTGTACTCATTTTATCCCCCGTAAGTAATAGTAAATTCTAATTCCAAACATTAATGCGGAAAATCAAGTGTTTTCCCCATACGTTATTCTTATATTTTACACTGAATTTACGCTTCTGTCGCGTAAAGTTTATTGACTTATGCATACATTCAGTTATAGTAAACATATGGAACAACTGCTTAATCTTCCCGCTACTACTGTTCTTCCATGGGTGTGGCTGGGTGTACTTATTCTCTGCATTATTATTGAAGTGTGCACTTTTTCGCTTACAACGCTCTGGGCTGCAATTGCTTCCCTTCCGATGATTTTTGTTTCGATGACGCCTTTAAGTTTTTCCAGACAGGTTATCCTTTTTGTCCTGATTACGCTTTTCCAGCTTGTTTCGTTACGGCCTGTTGTTC
Organism: Treponema sp.; assembly: GCA_045643485.1. GTDB lineage: Bacteria > Spirochaetota > Spirochaetia > Treponematales > Treponemataceae > Treponema_D. The sequence continues at coordinate 659 of JAZUKU010000127.1, forward strand.
TTAAAAAAATGAAGCTTGGAATATTCAACACGCACATCATTGCTGCTCCCGGAGATACAGTTACTGTCGTTAAGAAAGTTTCAAAAAGAAGAGCCGGTGAAGTAAAGCTTTCAAACGGGATGCGGATAAAGGCGAAATCTCTTGAGAAAAAATCATTTGAAAAAGATACAGTCTGTACAATAAAAAAGATTAAGGGAAATACAGTCTTTATTTAAAAGCAAAAGTTTCGACGGGCATTCTCTTTTCTGCTGACAGGGCGCTTTTCTATTTAATTCCGTTTATTATTTTCATCCACGAACGTGAATCTTTTTTAGAAGGATCAAGTCCAAGGACTGTAAACAGTTTTTCAAGCTGAACCCTTACTTCTTCAGGAGAAGCGTCTGTTTCTGTATTTTCTACTTCGAGATAAGTAAAGCCGTTTACGTTTTCCAGTTCTGCGTGGAATTCAATCTGCGGACATTCAGCAAGATGACACATAAAACCAAATGACCTTTTTTCCTTGCAGAAGTATTTATGGAATTCAGTTACGTCAAAAAGTTCTCGGAGTACGTCTGCATTTTCTACAAAAGTTTCGTCTTCCTTATTGAATTCAATTCCGTTTTCTATAGTCTTGAATTTTATCGTAAAGAAAGCTTTTTCATTTGTGGAAGAATTTTTCTGCTGTTCAAAATATTTTTCGAAATCACCGGCGGCCGGAGTTTGCGAAATCTGCTGTACTGCTGATTCAAACTGCGAGTCTTCTTTTTCTGAACGGATGCGGATTACCATTGGCTCTTTGTGAGCAAAACGTTCTTCTTCGGTAAGGAATCGTGAAAAATATTCGTCTTTCTTGTAAATGAATGTCTTTTCAGTAACTGCAACGGAATCTGTTTTTTCCGAACCGGTAAATGTCCTGTAAAGCCGTGTAAAATCAGCTTCGGTTACAGGAACTTTCATTTCTATTTCTCTGCCCATATTACTCAGGATTATCTTCGGTTTTATAAATGTTTTCAAGGTCGCTTCTGATTTCTTTCATTATTTCAACCATCTGCGGTTCAAAATGTTCGCCCTTTTCTTTTTCCAGAATCTCAAATGCTTCGTCTACTGTAAATGCCTGTTTGTATGAACGCTTTGAACAGAGTGCATCAAATACGTCTGCTACAGCCATGATTCTTGCGCTTACCGGAATCTGTTCTCCCGAAAGACCTTTTGGATAGCCCTTTCCGTTCCACTTTTCGTGATGATATAAAGCCATATCCCTGGCGGTCTTAACATAAAGCGGATCTTCAAGTTGAGACATTGTCTTGTCTATGATTTTTGCTCCTTCTTCAGGATGCGTTTTGATTATGTCAAATTCTTCAGGCGTAAGCTTTCCCGGTTTGGAAAGAATGTGATCCGGTACTTTCATTTTGCCAATGTCGTGCATAGGAGCTGCCAGTGCAATAAGCTGGAGTTTTTCTTCATTAAGCTTGTATGGAAATTCTTCGGGATTGCTGTTTATGTAATTTACAAGAAGACTTACGACAGCACTTGTACGCTTTACATGTTCACCTGTTGTACCGTCACGGCTTTCAATCATGTCTGCAAAACTGAATACAAGATTATTCTGCATTGCAGAAATTTTTTCAGTTCTCTTCTTAAGGCTCAGCATCATTTTGCGTGCAAGAGACGCAATCGAATAAAGCAGGATTGTTCCCGCAATGAATTCCATTACACGGGCACTTCCTGTTGTAAGCACATAATACAATGGAGTAATTCCCGGCCAGAGAATTTCAACTGCCTGTTCTGCAGAAATGCATGTCCCTGCGACCATTGAGACAAATGCTATGATGCACGAATAGAACGTAAGCTTTGGAATGTAATACAGTACTGAAACAATAGGCACAAGCATGTAGAGGATTGTAATCTGAATGTTGACATCCATTGAGTAAAGGAAAACAATGAACTGCATTCCAAGAAGTGCAATGTATTTGTAGACAGACTGATATTCCGTATAACTGCGTAAAAGGAAAAGCACTGAATAAATCAAAAGGGAAACGAAAAGACCAATGACTGACTGTTCTCGTGGAAAATGATATATTCCGGCGTAAGATAGAATACATACGGTTACAGGCAAAAAGCAAAGCGCAAGGTAAATATTTGCAATTACCTGGTTAATGCGGAATTCGTGCTTTGAGAAAAACTGATCTGTAACTGTCTCCATACATTATATTTTATCACATCAGCATGTTTCTTTCAAAAAAATTCAATTCTATTTTCAGAATTATTGTGCTTTTTTACTGAATTTAAGTGATTTTTTGCTGAAAATCGGCAATTTCTCTTCCATTCAGCATAAGTACCAGTTTTTATTTCAGTAAAATACCTTATTGAAGAAAGGCATGGTATATAAGAAAATATACCGAATTTAAACGTGTTTTTTACACAGTGGAGACCAATATGATTCAAAAAAGACCTCTTGTAAACGATTTGTATACAGCAGACCCTTCTGCTCACGTATTCAACGGAAAAATCTATATCTATCCGTCACATGATCCTGGAGAAATGGTAGAAAACAACGACAACGGTGACGAATACACAATGCGTGACTATCACGTATACGAAATGCCTGATGCAGAAACATTACCACGTGACTGCGGATGCGTATTCAAGCTCGAAGACGTAAAATGGGCTTCAAAACAGCTCTGGGCACCTGACTGCGTAGAAAAAGACGGCAAATGGTACTTCTACTTCCCTGCACGCGACAAGAACGGCATGTTCAGAATTGGCGTTGCTGTTGGTGACAAACCGGAAGGACCTTTTACTCCTGAAGATGATTACATTCAGGGCACATATTCAATTGACCCGTGCGTATTCCCTGATACAGACGGAAAATATTACCTTACTGCAGGCGGCCTCTGGGGCGGTCAGCTTGACCAGTACAAGAACAATGTATGGTCAAAAGACAATAAGGAACCAAAGGGTGAAGAACCAGCTTGTACTCCAAAGATTGCTCTCCTTAACCCTGACATGAAGACTCTCGCAGAAGATTACCGCGACCTCGTAATTGTAGACAAAGACGGAAAACCTTTGACAGGCGGCGATGAAGAAAGACGCTACTTCGAAGACCCGTGGCTCTTTAAGAAAGGTGACACATATTACTTTACATATTCAACAGGAACAACTCACCTTCTTTGCTATTCTACATCAAAGAATGTTTATGGTCCTTACACATACGGCGGCGTAATCCTTACTCCAGTTATCGGATGGACCACACACCACTCAATCCTTGAGTTCAACGGAAAATGGTATTTATTCTACCATGACTGCGAACGCTCAAACGGCATCAACCAGATGAGAAACGTTAAGTTCCGCGAAGTAACATTCAACGATGACGGTTCAATCGTAACAATGGACGGTATGGACTGGGGAATCAATAAGTAATTTGAAGCAAAAGTAATTTTTGTTTTTCAAATAAAACCTGAAAAGATACTTGCCTGATTTTTTTCTTACGAAGAAAGTCAGGCATTTTTTTTACTGCAATTTTTTCTGCTGATAATTAAAGGAACAGTATTCCGAACAAAGCACCGGCAGCAACAATAACTACAGGATGCAGCTTAGTCGTATAAAGAACGACAAGTGCCAGTCCGTAAAATACAACAGACTTCCAGACAAACAGATCAGTTATGTTACCAGAAGCCTTGAATCCGCTTACATCAAGCAGCGCAATCAGAAACACAGGAATAAGTGCGTTAAGAATCATACCTGCAGTAGAAGGACGAAGTGTCTTGAACACACACTGTATTACAGGCTTCTTTGAATAGTCAGAAAAGAATTTTGCAATCAGCAGAATTACAATCAGCGAAGGAAGTACTTCTCCAGCCGTAACAATTATTGCTCCAGGAATACCGTAAAGCTCATTGCCGATATATGTT